>NZ_FNLB01000005.1 GCF_900104145.1 Pseudovibrio sp. Tun.PSC04-5.I4
AACCGCTGATTGCGCAGCCGCGCCAAAATCCAGCGCTCAGCTATCAGAACTGCGCCTTCCACCTTCGCCTTATCTTTGGGTTTACGCGGACGGGCTGGAACAATCGCCGTATCGTAATGGTTGGCCATATCGCCATAGGTGCGGTTGATCGCCGGATCATAAAAACAGGCCTTGGTTACACCCGCCTTAAGATTGTCCGGTACCAGTTGTGCGGCCACGCCGCCGAAGAACTCAAACGCCCTGACATTACTGGATATCCAATCAGGCAGGCTCTGCGTCCAACTGGCTTCAACATAAGTGTAACTGGAGGCCCCCCCAAGGTGGCGACAAAAATTTGTGCCGTGCGCACCTTGCCGGACTTTGGGCAAACCACATCCACGGTCTGACCCGCATAATCGAGAAACAGACGCTCGCCCGCAGGATGACACTGGCGCATCACCGGCGACAGCTTACCTGACCAACGGGTGTAAAGTTCACAGTACCGGCTATAGCCAAAGCCGTCAGGATGAACCGCCCGGTACTCTTCCCAAAGCAACAGAGAGCACCACAAAGCGTGGGTATTTGCTGTTTTGGGCCATTGATGCGACGGTGTTAGGATGGCTTCACTCGGGGAAATTATCCAGCTCAAAATCCGCCTTTTAGGGATCAGCCCGATGATCTGGCGCCGGATCCTTGTTTCATCATCGACCACCCTGCACGAGTTGCACGGGATTTTACAGGTGGTGATGGGGTGGGATGGCATTCATCTGTTTCAGTTTGATATTCGGGCCGTCGACTATGGTTCTTGGGAACTACATATGGCGCGCCCGGATAATTCGCTGTGCGATTTCGGATTTCGCCGTAATGATCGGTTTTTCTACAATTACGATATGGGAAGTTACTGGCGACACGAAGTCCGTGTTGAAAGCTTATTGGATACTGATCCCAAGAAGTTCTATCCAATTTGCACCGGTGGAACATGCGCTTGCCCACCGGAGGATTGTGGAGGAGCGAGCGGGTTTCTAGTGCGCCGGGATGAGGCCAATGACTATGACGCGTGGCGAGACTTGGACCTCTTATCTGGCTTTGCGAAAGACCTTCTGGACTGTCGTGACACGGAACGAAGTCTGAGTGACCTGGACTTGGAGGAACTGCAGTTTGCCGTAGACCGAGTGAACGGCCGAGAGCCTTTCACATCCTGGCGTTTTTCACGCAAACAGTTGAATGCTTATTTTCGGGAGGGACGACATCGGGAGTTGATGCACCAGCAGTTGATCTGACCTGTCCAGAATCGAGCGATTTTGAACAGGTCGCGGGGCTCTGTTCAAAACTTAGCTTGACGGGGTATAGGACACAGGTAACATTACGGACACCTATTTCTTTACAGTGCACTGAGCCGATATGTCCAGAATATTTGCCTACGCTAGGGTGTCGACCTCCGACCAAGAAACACAAAACCAAGTCGCGGAGATTGAAGCGGCTGGGTTCAAGGTCGAACCACACCGCATTGTTACAGAAACTATCTCCGGGTCTGTATCCATTGCGCTACGCAAAGGTTTCGCCAGTTTGCTGGAGAAGCTGGAACAGGGGATGTGCTTATTGTCACCAAGCTTGATCGGCTTGGTCGCGATGCCATTGATGTGTCCAGCACTGTGGCACGGCTTGAGCAGCTTGGCATTCGCGTTCACTGCCTTGCTCTGGGTGGAGTGGATCTGACGAGTTCCGCCGGAAAGCTCACCATGGGTGTGATCAACGTAGTCGCCCAGTTTGAGCGCGACCTTTTGATCGAGCGGACACAGGCTGGTTTGGCGCGCGCAAAATCAGAAGGGAAGACCCTGGGACGCCCACCCGCTCTGTCTGGTGAACAACAAGACATCGTACGCCAAAGGCTGGCCAATGGCGAGAGCATCTCTGCTATCGCACGGGACATAAAGACCAGCCGGCAAACTGTCATGAGAGCTCGGGATGCTGCCGGGTAAGAAGGGCTAGTAGAGATGGACATTCAGGTAAGATAGCGATCACCGCTCCAGATGGGGAGATACATGAATTTAACATTGCCGCTTTTGAAAAGGGGCATGTAGACGCCGCGAGATCGGACTAACCATTGAGGAAAGCAAGGAGCTTTTGGTGAAACTGCAACGGGAAATTGTTGCGGCCCAAACAGCGGCGTTTTGCGCTGCACGTTCAACTTGCCCAAGTTGTGCAGCTAGACTTAGGCGAAAAGGCAGCAAGCGTATTCAATATCGAACCGTCTTTGGCGATATCACCATAAACAGCCCACGCCTCAATCATTGCGGATGCCAGCCAGGGTCTGCCCAGACCTTCAGCCCACTGACAGAACTACTGCCCGATCATGTCGCGCCGGAAATGCTCTGGCTGGAAACAAAATGGGCCTCGCTGGTCTCATATGGCATCACAGTAGATTTGCTTAAAGACGTACTGCCAATCGGAAGCGTCTGAATGCAGAAACCGTACGCAGGCATTTAGGGCGTGTTGCAAGCCGCATGGAGGCTGAGTTGGCCGACGAGCGGTACAGTTTTATCGAAACCTGTGCCTTTGATCGGGAACACCTGCCAAACCCGGAAGGCCCGATCACGGTTGGCATCGATGGCGGATATGTGCGATCGCGCGAAAAGGGCCAATCTCATTTTGAGGTCATGGTTGGCAAATCCATCCCCACAGACCAACCAGATCGTTACCTTGGCCTTGTGCAAAGCCATGATGAAAAACCAAAACGGCGATTGCATGAAGTCCTGAAAGAACAGGGTTGGCAAGAAAATCAGCAAGTCACATTTATGACCGATGGCGGCGAAACTGTCATCAATATTGCCCGTAATATGGCCCCTGCGTGTGAACATCTTCTGGACTGGTTCCATGTCACGATGCGCATCACCGTGATGGGGCAATATGTCAAAGGCCTTGCCCATCTGAACTCGAATGAGGCCGGGGAGATGGCCAGTGCGCTTCGTCAGATCAAAGGGTATCTATGGAATGGCAATCTGCATGATGGGCAGGCGGCCATAGATGATTTGGTCATGGACCTTGACGAAATCGAAACGGAATACGCCAGCATTAAGGCCCTACGAAAAGCAGCAGCCGAATTCCAGACTTACATAGCCAACACCGCCTGGATGATCCCGAACTATGCAGAACGACGACGTTACGGCGAACGTGTTTCTACCGGCTTTGTCGAAAGCACTGTCAATACCGTTGTCGGTAAGCGGTTTTGCAAACGCCAGCAGATGCGCTGGTCAAAAACCGGTGCTCATCTCATGCTGCAAACCCGGACACGCACGCTGGACGGCACACTGCGCACAAAGTTCCGGCAATGGTATCCGGGCATGAAGCCAGACGGGGAAGCAAAAATGGCAGCCTAATTGCCCCACGCTTTGTTGTACTCTCCTTTGAGGCAGACTCAAGGGTTTGTGAGGTCTGTGTTCCATTTGATGGAGTTGGTTTTACCGGTTCCTGACTTTTCAATCCTGTCGCGCCGCGCAGATGGCTTGAAACTTTCAAATCCCAAACCGCGAACGAACTCAGAGCCAGTAGAGCTGGTAATCGATAGTACAGGCGTTAAGATCTTTGGTGCCGGAGAATGGCAGGAAACCAAGCATGGAACCAGGATAAAGCGCAGAACTTGGCGCAAACTTCACCTTGGCCTTGATCTGAATACCGGCGAAATCGTATGTTCTGAACTGACCGAAGACAATGTTGGTGATCCAACCGTTGTGCCGGATCTGTTGGATCAGATCGAAGATACAGTTGCCACGTTCCTTGGTGATGGCGCTTATGATGGGGCGCCTGTGAGGCAAGAATTAGCAGACCGTTTTGAAGGTATCGAGGTCATCATTCCACCTCCCAAAACAGCTATCCCCGGCTCACAGGCTACGACCACTCCCACTGCTCGCAACCGGGATATTCTTGCATTCAAAAGAACGGCAGGATGTCTTGGCAAAAGCAAACCGGATATGGCCGAAGGTCTCGAGGCGAAACTTTGATGGGTCGCTTTAAGCAGGTGATCGGGACCACGCTCCGGTCACGAAAGTTGAACAATCAGAGGACAGAGCAAAACTTGGCGTCGCCGTTCTCAACACAATGACCGCCCTCGGACGCGCCACGTTCGAGAAGGTTTCTGCATGATCAGATGCATGGGATTGGGCAAGCTGCAAGCTAATTTCGAATTGTGCAACAGCGCCACGCCAGTGTGCCAGAAGCTAGAAAGGCCATCGGTAAATTCATCGCCTTTTATAATCAGAAACGCCCACATTCATCGCTTGACTGGAATACCCCGGATCAGGCTTACTTCAACCACCCGCAAGGCATAACTCAAGCTGCGGCGTAATCGGAGCCGATCTACTTATAAAACACGATCAACTGTCCAAACAAACGGGACCACCTCTCTTCAATCCAAACCGTGACATCGCCGCGACGACGCAAGCTTTCATTATACTTCGACCAGTTCGTCACTTTGTATTTGGCTTTGGCAAACTTATGTCGGCGATCAGCATTGGCTTTAAACGGCATGAAGTGAATCTTCATTGAAGGAAATATCAGCCGGAATATACGCCTGAAGCGTATTTATGCAACAGCGCCAATCAGAGGGCCGAAACAAAGATTGGCGTTAGCATTCTCAACACAATAACCAAACTCGGCAGGCCCGCGTTCGAAGCAACCCCATGACCTGAATTTACGGGTTTGGGCGTGCTTTAAGCTATTCACGACCCGTGCAACAAGGCCGGGTCAATCAGTTTTCCAGGTTATCACGAGCCTTGCAGAATAGCTGTGTCCAAAGGTAAGCCAATCTTAACCATCGGAAAACTTTGCGACACAACCCTCACTGGAATACCTCTTGCTTTACCCAAACATCAGGCATCCGAATATTATTTGCAACAGGGCCGTTATAATTGCGTATATATTAATTACACGTATAAAGTTTGGGGATTAGTTTTCAATGAAAATTACTATGGTACAGCAAATCGGATTGTATACCGCCTGCATACTCGGCACGCTGGCATGCTGGACCGTGTTCCCATGGGGCATTGTTTGTATCCCGTTCGTATATACAGTCTGTTGTATCGCTCCCATATTACCTATTATCAAAAACGACAAGCCAGAGAGCATTAACGCTACGGAGCTCAAAACCTCATTATTGATATTCGCAAGTCCGCTTCTTCCGATTCTACTTTTAGCTTTAGATAATGGCTTAATAATTCGCGTTGTCGATGTACTAATAAGTACAGTACAAGTCATGAATATTGCTGAAAATAGTACTGATCTTGATAAGTTATTAAAGGCAAACTCAGAATACCTAGGAAGTGTAAACCAAGCACAAGACATGATTTATCTTTTATTTTTTGGGTATTCTTCTGCATCTTTGATGTCTTTTTATACGATCAGACATGCGCAGTCATTCTATCGCACTTTGCTGTTTTACGCCAATGTAACAAACCCTAAAAAGGCATTAATAACATGTATTGTTATTATGATATCTTTATTGTCCTCCCTAATATGGATGGTGTCTGACTGCATTACCCCTCAACGATCTTCACTGCACGTAGTTGTTGACTTTTGCTATGCTTACAAGCTTGGAGACTTCTTCTTCCTTACAAACTTATTATTCGTATCAATGATCAATATTATCTTTTTTTGTTTTATCTCAATTGCGGTGATTGCCGCGACATGGAGTGAAAAGTGACTGTTACCGCAAATCCTATTTCAAATGAAGAATATGAAGGTCTAACCACCGAAGACAAGAAGAATGCTTGGACTGCAGTCGGCCTATCTTTGAATGCTTATTGGAGCAAGATCGATATTTTGCTTGAGAGTGCAATTCAAAATGCAACTAGTGAAAAGGTTATTGGTGAACTAGTTGAAATGCAAAAGTATGCTAGCAAAGCTGGTGCTGCCTTCGGTGTAATTTTCTCTGCTGTTGATGAATTTGTTCTTGATCAGACTGACCGTAGCGTAGAATGGAGCACCATCAGGGTTGCTGTCAGAGCGCTCATAGGCTGGGGAACCGCTGCTGGTACCGCGGCATTGGTTGGAGGGGCGGCAGGTTTTTCCGTCGGAGGCCCTTTTGGAGCAGGTGTCGGGATTGTATCTGGAATTGTCGCTAGCTTTGTCACCGACAACGCTGCCGTTTTCATTCTCGATTCTATAGAGAACTCGTTTGACCTTGAGTTCTTTGCTCAGGAAAAAATTCCCGAGATGTACGCGATACATGCTGGCTATGGTCATTTTGTTGATGTTCGCGAAGGCAACACAATCCATGTGAATGGCGGCCGCAAAGCACCGATGGTTGCTGCAGGAAGCGGTAACGATACCATTCATGGCTCTGACCAAAATAGCCAAGAGTACGGTGCAGACAATATCGACGGTGGAAGCGGTAACGATACGATTTATGGTCAGCGCGGGAATGATGTGCTGTACGGCGGCACCGGGAACGATACCATCTATGGGGGCGATCATGATGATGAGATCTTGGGTGGGAATGGAACTGATACCATCTATGGAGGAAGTGGGTCAGATGTGATCTACGGCGGAGAAGGGGATGATGTCATCTCTGGTGAAGGAGGTTCAAATTACTCTGATCCAACAGAATCCGATAGCGATGAAATTTATGGGATGGTCGGTGATGATAAGATTACGGTAGGTGTCGGTGATCATTTAGTCTTTGGTGGAGAGGGCAATGACGTGCTCGTTGGCGAGGAATCCAGCGGTGACTTCCATGGCGGAGCGGGTGATGACAAAATTACAGTAGAAGGTGCCGAAAGCGGGCAAACTCATGTTTTTGGAGATGGGGGCAACGATACCATTAAGGTTGGCAAAAATGTTGATCAGGTTGATGGGGGCGATGGCGATGACAAAATTGAAGTAACCGATACAGATGGTAACCGTATGGTCATAACCGGAGGGGCAGGCTACGACAACATTCATGGCTCCTCTGATGGTGAGGATATTTACGGTAATGATGACCATGACGTCCTTTATGGCCATGAAGGGAAAGATAATCTTTATGGCGGTGATTCCAGAGACACACTGGATGGAGGAGATGACACCGATATTGACCGCCTGATGGGGGGAGATGGAAGCGACACCTATTACGCTTATAGTAATGATATCATTGATGACTCCGATAATAGCGGAAAAGTCTTCTTTAATGGCATATTGCTAAACGGTGGGGAGATAAAGAAAGACTCCTGCGATGACGACGATGAAAAAAATAAGAGCGACGATGAAGACACGATCGAAGGTCGCAAAGGAGAAATCTATCATCGCAGCAATAGTGGCCTTACCGTCGAGTACAATGGCCAAAAGCTCACCATTAAGAGCTGGAGGTCTAACGGTGATCTAGGAATTTCCTTCGACCCGGAAGGTCCTGAAGGTGGCGACTCCTGCGATCCATCACCAGATCATTATGGATCTCCGTTGGTTCTTGATATGGACGGAGACGGCGTCGAACTGATTTCGCTTTCTGATTCAGTTTCATTTTTTGACATTGATAGTGATGGTATCAGAGAAAGAACCGGTTGGGTTGCAGCAGATGATGCTCTCTTAGCTCTGGATAAAAATGGGAATGGAGTCATCGATGACTCCAACGAGCTGTTCGGATATGGGGAAACTTTTTCTTCTGGCGACGATGATACGTTTTCTGGTCCTGGTGGTCTTAACATACGGTATGGCAACGGTTTTGATGCTCTAGCCTATTATGACTCAAACAATGATGGCAAGATTGATAAAAATGATGACATATTTTCTCAATTACAGATCTGGCAAGATGCAAACGGCGACGGCGTTTCCGACACAGAAGAGTTGAAATCTCTCGCTGAGGCGGGAGTTACCAGCCTGTCTTTGAACTCAAGTCCGGCGAACGAAAAGAATCAAGAGAATCTTGTAACAGACAAGGGAACATACTCTGGCGTAAATGGCGAACAGGAACTTCTCGATGTTTGGTTCAAGTTCAACCAATACGACATCAAATACGAGGCGATAAATAACGTCGGCCCCGCAATACTTGCACTTCCCAACCTATCTGGAGGAGGCCGTGTTCGCGATTTGCAAACGACTTGCTCGGAGGATCCAGTTCTCCTTGAGCTTGTCGAACGTTTTGCCAACTTAAGTATTGATGGCGTTGATCAAGTAAGTGATCTTGTTGACCAAATTTTGTATCGTTGGGCAGGCACCTCAGTTGATCTAGAGCCGAGTTCCCGCGGCACTCATCGTGGCGTTTTCGCGGATGCGCGGAAAATCTCAGTAATTGAGGCCTTTGCAGATACGGAGTTTAGGCAGCATGACAGCAAAAGCCCTCTCCCCAAGGCGGGTGCTGTACTGACAGACCAGTATGCGATGATCCACCGCAATATGCTGGCCCGATTGATGGTTCAAACCGATTTAGGTAGTGAGTTACTGCCTGAACTTCAGCTAAGACCTCCGCATTTTCTGATTTTGGAAGCAGAGGTTTCAAGCGATGTTGCATTGCAACGCCTCGCCGACAATGCGCCGGCGGGTTGGGCCGAGAAAATGGCCTTCTACCATGCTGGCTTGCAATTGTTCGACACCGTCTTTCTGTCGTTTTTCGATATAAAGCAGCTTGATAACGGGAAGAGCGCTTACAAACAGAAGGTCGAAGACATCTTGTCCTCAATCGGCCTTGACGTTCAATACGACGACTTCATGGTTTCCAATATCGGGGGGAATGGAGACGACAATATATTGATGATTACAACACCTGGAAACCAGTTCGGTAGTGAAAACTCAATCGCGATTGGTGGGAAAGGTGATGACAAAATCAAGCTTGGCAGCGGTCAAGATTATCATTCAGATTCTGGTGTAAATTCAGTATACTGGGGTAAAAATCAGGGCAATGACACCATTCTCATTGGAAATGGCTGGGACAAACATAAAGTTATACTTCCTGAGGTTGGCTTTGATGAATGTGAGTTTATTCTAAATGCAGATGGCGGTGGTTTCCGTCTGACCATAAAAATATCTGCAACAGGAGAAACTCTGACGATCGTAAGCGACTCGCTTAACGTCGCCAAAATGAATTTTCTATTCGAATTCGACGCTAATTTCACAAAGAATATTGTTGATATCATCGCCGAAAATAAAACGGTGACTGAAGGAGAAGACTTCTTAATTCAAGCGAAGAGCGAGGAGCTTGACGGTCTTGGAGGGGACGACCAGTTGGTTGGTTCTGATGAGAGTTCAACCTACAAGTTTGATCTTGGGTATGGTCATGACACTATATTCGACAGAGCGGCAGCAGGCGTCATAAATACGGTAAAGTTCGGCACGAATGTAACCCTGGATGACCTTGAATTTAGCTATTTGAGAGCAGGAGTTCACAACGACCTTCAAATCAAGATCTCAGGTACGGATGACAGCCTGACAATCATTCGTCAGATGAAGGGGCAATACCCTATTGTCGACAGGTTCGAATTTAGCAATGGCACAGTTCTGACGTATCTGGACATTGTAAACCTGCTCCATACTGAAGACGGTCAAATTGTCGGAACCGGCGGAAATGACACTTTTCACATGAACGCCACTGAGGATACGCTGTATCTGGGCGGAGATGGCGCGGATACCTACAAGTACTATGCGGGCGAAGCTACTCACTCAATTACTGAGGAGTTATATTCTGGCACTGTCGATCGCATTGTTTTCGACTCTCCACGGAGTCAAATAGAAGTAACCCAAGATGATGATTATTACTATTTCAGCATCAAAGACACCTCTGGAAAGCTTGCAGTTCAAAAGCAATACTCCGGCATAGACTACTTCAGATTTTCAGACAACGGAGCGGACTACAACCTCAAAGACCTTCTTCGAATGTTAGATACGACAGGCTTTGACAGTGGCGCTATTGTTGGCAGTGATGAGAGCGAAACGCTCAATGGTACCACTGGTGACGACATTATATTCGGGCTCCTAGGGAATGATAATATCTACGGCGGCGACGGCGATGATATTCTTTATGGCGGAGAAGGGACTGACACCCTTGACGGTGGAAGTGGTGATGACACCCTCATTGGAGATGGTGGCGTCAGTGATTTTGATGGCGGTGAGGGGAATGACCTGATTATTATTTCTGACAAACGTCCATCCTTCTTCTACGATATTGGCGACGGAGATGATGTAATTCTCCAGGAACGCTGGGTTCAAACTTTCTCAGTTTCGGTACATCTTGGCGACAACATTCTTCCGGAAGATCTTACATTTTCGTTCGTCGCGTTCGATAGTACTGCGTACAAAGGCAAGTACAGTTTTATTGATACGAACTGGGCTATGAAGATTGAAGTTGCTGGTTCAGGGAGCATGACCTTTGCCCTTGATAGCTTTGATAGCTTCAGTGTATTTGCAGCTGTCAACTTTTCAAACGCCAGTGGCGCGGATGAGATCTACTTCCGCGACATCATTGAGGAGTTGCGCAATTCGTCCGATGAAGATCAGGTCATCGTGGGGTCATTCCGTAGTGATGAGATTTCTAGCGGTAAGGGTAACGATGTCCTGGCAGGGGGCGGAGGTTCCGATACATTCAAGTTCGACGCTGGGGATGGACACGACACTATTGACGTGTCAGTTAACGAAACTTACGGCTTATCTGGTCGTGGAACCATCTCCTTCGGAGATGGTATTACCGCTTCGGATTTGAGTTTTTCTAGATCTGGCGAACAGTATCAAAACCTTACGATCACCTATAGCGCGACTGACTCTGTAACTATTGTCAATCAATATGCGGTCATTGCAAACTTTGTCGGAGTTCAATCTGAGAGCTATGCCTCCACGATAAAATTCTCGGATGGAACTAAGCTCGACTTAAGTGAGGTTGAGGCGGACTTAATGGTGTCGGGCTATGGCGATGATACACTTATCGGTTCTGGAGGTGCAGATACCTTTGCAGCAAGTGCTGGCAATGATGTGCTGCAGGGCTTGCATGGCGATGATACCTATCACTTCAATAGTGGCGCTGGTGAAGATCTCATTCTCGAAAACTCAGCAAACCTTCGTTACCAAACAAGTCATGTGGAATTTGGAGAGCTTCCTGTCGATACCTACAGGGAAATTGACAAGCTGGAGTTTGGTGCGGACATATCTTTTGAGGATTTGGAATTTGAGGTTGTTGGTGAGAATAGCACCGACCTGAAAATTTACATTAAGAACAGCTCTGACAGTATCACTATTAAAGACCAGTTGAACCCTCAGGAAAATTGGGGCCGTCTATCTGAAGTGAACATCGACGCCATAAATGCCGATGAACTTGGCCCGAATGGTGAGATCTCAAAAGCTTACTGGATGAAAAATCTTGCAAGCAGCTTTGGTGTGGAAGCTCTCTTTTCCAGCGGGATTGAGCGATTTATCTTTGCTGATGGTACCGAGTACACCCGCCAAGAATTTGCAACAAAAGTGGGATATACGGAACAAACTTCCGAGGGCTTCATTTTTACGGACGAAAACGGGGGTACTCTGGATGGCGGTGCCGGGGAGGACGTCCTTGAAGGGGGAACTGGAAACGATATCATCAAATTCGGAGAAGGCTATGACAACGATGTTGTTTCCGACGATGGAGGCTGGGACACCATCGAGTTTAATGGCGATGTATCCTTCGGTGAGATCGTTTTCTCGCGTTCGGGAGATGACGGCAACGATCTGCTCATAGAACTTGCCGGTGTTGCGCGCAACTCGATGCTTATCAAAGACCAGCTTGCAGATAACGGGAAAGAAGTTGAGCTATTTAAGTTAGCAAACGGAACTTATTTCACGAACAAAGACATCGAAACCATCCTTCTGTCTCAATCAATCACAGACACCGCTGACACTATTGTTGCGTTTAATGGAGATGACCATATTGAAGCCCGCAATGGCGATGATGAGATTGAAGCTCGCAGAGGTAACGATACCGTTGATGGAGGAGCTGGCACCGATACCGTTATTCTAAAAGGAAAAAAGGCAGAATATACGGTTACCCAAGATGGCACCTACACGGTTGTTGACGGACCGAGCGGAACAAAAAAACTTATCAATGTAGAAAAGCTTGTGTTCGTTGATAATGACGGCAACGAGGAAGTGTCAGTTCTTGTGGCAAACATCGCCCCAGAAGCGACGACAGCTCAGTTCACAAGTCTTGAAGACCATAATCTCGTTTTGTTTGTCAGTGACTTACTGAGTTACGTTAATGATCCAGATGGAGCAAACCCCGAATTGGTGTCTGTCAGTAATGCAGTCAACGGTAGCGTTGTGATTGACGCGGGGGTTGTGAAGTTTGTGCCACTGCAAGATTTCTACGGAACAGCTCAGTTTGAGTATACGATCAGGGATGCAGGTGGACTTGAAGCAACCGGCTCTGTACAGCTCACAATCTCAGCTGTGAATGACCAACCGGTGGTGGCATCCGTGTTGGTCGATCAAAGTACTCCAGAATCTGTAGCGTGGAATTATACAGTACCTGCTGAAACATTCTCAGACATAGATGGGGATAGCCTGGTACTGGCAGCCTCTTTGGAGGATGGAACTCCATTGCCGACGTGGCTCACCTTTGATGCCGTTACACAAACACTCTTCGGCACACCACCGCAGGATTTTGTCGGAACTCTAGATATCCAAATAACGGCATCTGATGGAACGGCGGAAGTCTCTGATACCTTTGAGCTGACTGTCGCAGCGACCAATGATGCGCCTGTGGTCGCAGTAGCTCAACAGGACAAAAGTATTGCAGAAGACACTGAGTGGACATACACGATACCGACTGGTGCTTTCACAGATGAGAATGATGATACCCTGACGCTAACTGCAACATTGGCAGATGGATCAGACCTACCAGATTGGCTTCTCTTTTTTGCAACCACTCAGACCTTCTCAGGTTTGCCGCCACAAGACTTCACCGGAACACTTGATATTAAACTTACGGCGTCAGACGGGGCCTCTGAAGTCGCAGATATTTTCCAACTATCCATCACTGCAACCAACGATGCTCCGGCAGTTGCTGTTGCTCAGCAGGACCAGTCTGTTTCTGAAGACACCGCCTGGTCCTACACAATACCGGGTAGCACTTTCACCGATCCTGATGGAGATGTCCTGTCTTATAGTGCAATGCAAGCTGATGGCTCGGCCTTACCATTCTGGCTGAGCTTTGATGCTAGCACCCAGACTTTCTCCGGTACGCCGCCGCAGGACTTCAACGGCGCACTTACCCTCAAGGTCACCGCATCTGATGGCGCGATAACTGTCTCCGACGAGTTCGTGCTCACAGTAACAGCCACCAACGATGCGCCAGTTGTGACAGTCGCTCAGGCAGACCAGTCTGTTGCTGAAAATACGACTTGGACCTATACGGTTTCGACTGGAACTTTTAGCGATGTGGACGGGGATTCTTTGACCATGTCTGCCTCTCTAGCCAATGGATCGGCGCTCCCAGCGTGGATCAGCTTTGATGCCAGCACCCAGACGTTCTCTGGTACACCGCCGCAGGACTTCAACGGCGCGCTTGCCCTCAAGGTCACAGCATCTGATGGCTCGGTAACTGCCTCTGATGAGTTTGCACTCACGGTGATAGCCGCTCAATCACTAGCGACAGCGGGTGATGACATCCTGACCGGAACTACCAATGTTGATGTTATTTCTGGCCTTGGTGGTGCAGATCAAATCAATGGCGGTGCCGGTGATGATTATCTTTACGGAGATGAAGGAGACGACACGATTTATGGAGATGCTGGGGCTGATACTCTATCGGGTGGTGAAGGCAATGATACGCTCTATGTTGATGCTGATGACATCTCTTATTCTGGTGGTGCAGGTACTGACACGATCATCTTTACTCAATCCAGTGATGTAAGCTATGCCGTGGCTCAAAACGGTTTTGAGAATGCGACTGGGGGTGCCGGGAATGATACTTTCTGGGGTAGTAGTGCAACGGACAATATCCTTATCGGAGGTGCAGGAGATGATGGTCTCCATGGTTATGGTGGTAATGATACCTTAATCGGTGGCGCCGGAGCAGATTACATGATTGGTGGCGAAGGCGATGACATCGTTCATGTGGACCAAGATGACACTTGGTATTCAGGCGGTGTGGGAACTGACACCATAAAGTATGTGGGAACTGGCGATTTTGAGTACTCACTCGATCAAGGGCACTTCGAAGTTGTCTTCTCCGGCGCTGGGAACGATGCCCTTTGGGGTGGGGATGCCGACGAAGAATTCCACGGCGGTGCAGGGAACGATGAACTCCATGGTGGGGCAGGGAATAACACCTTTTACGGAGATAGCGGCAACGATTACATCGTCAGCGGAGTAGGTGACGATACTATCCGGATAGAAGGAAGTGTCTTTGGTCATGATTCCGTTGATGATTTCACAGCAGGCGCTGGATCGAAAGATAAATTTATCTTAGACAGCGATGTGTTCGCTGATTTTGCCGATGTCATGAGCAAGGCAGAGGATTGGGGCGGTAGCACCACCTATATCACCCTCGATGATGACAATTCCATCACGCTGTACGGCGTACAGAAATCCGATCTTCATGTTGATGACTTCCAGTTTGTTTGAGTAATTACATGACATCCATTTCTAATAATACACCTCGGCGGCCATTGGTCGCCGAGGCTTTTGCTGCGTCCCGGTCCGGGTATGCAGGTGTCGGGGTCTTGAGTCTGGTCATCAACCTGTTGATGCTGACCGGCCCAATGTTCATGCTGCAGATCTATGACCGGGTGTTGGCGAGCCACAGTGTGCCGACGCTGGTGATCATCGCCAGTTTTGCCGGTATCCTGTACCTGTTCTTTGCTTTGCTTGAAGGCATCCGCGCCCGTGGGCTTTCGCGTATCTCGCAGGAGATCGACGCACGGCTGTCGCGCACCGCGTTCCTTGCCAATCTGCGCGTGCCGTTGCGCATGGGCAATGCAGGCAAGAACGTGGACCCAATCCGCGATCTGGAGACTATGCGCCAGTTCTGGGGTGGTCAGGGTCCAGCTGCGCTCTTTGATATTCCGTGGATGCCGATCTATCTGGGTCTGGTGTTTGTGCTTCATTTCTGGCTAGGCATGCTGGCTTTGGGCGGAGCTGTGATTATCCTCGCTCTTGTGCTGGCCAATGAGTTTATGAGCCGTGCACCAGCACGCGAGCTGTCGATGCAAAATGCGCAGCGCAGCAACACCCGCTCCGGTGCCCGCCGTAATGCAGAAGTTGTACGCGCTCTTGGCATGAGCTCCACGATGACCGCCAAGTGGGATGAGAGCAACGCCAAGTTCTATGATGCACAAACCAAGGCTGGCGATCGTGCTTCCTTGTTTGCAACAGCCATCAAAGCCTTCCGTTTCATACTTGGCTCTGCGGTTCTGGCTGTGGGTGCATGGCTGGCGATCCGCCAGGAAGTCTCTCCGGGCGTTATGATTGCAGCCTCCATCATCACCTCGCGAGCTTTGTCCCCGGTGGAGCAGGCTGTCGGTCAGTGGCGTATCTTTATCGCAGCCCGCCAATCTCGTGCCCGTCTTGAGAAAGCACTGGAAGGTCTGAACGAGACAGCACCTGAAACGGAATTGCCCCTGCCAACCAAGACCCTGAATGTGCAGCAGATTGCAACAGCCCCTCCGGGAGCCCGCGCGGTGACGTTGACAGGCGTTAACTTTGCGCTCAACGCTGGCGATGGTTTGGGTATCATCGGGCCATCCGGATCAGGTAAAACCAGTCTGGTCCGTGCCCTTGTTGGCGTCTGGCCAATCCTACGCGGATCTATGCGTCTGGATGGCGCAGAGCCTAACCAGTGGTCCGAGGATCGCCTCGGCACAACTGTTGGTTATCTGCCGCAAGATGTTGAATTGTTTGACGGCACCATTGCGGAAAACATCTCCCGTTTTGCACCAGAGCGCAGTGACGACAAGGTATTGGAAGCCGCACAGCTTGCCGATGTACATCAGCTGGTGACCAGCCTGCCAAATGGCTATGACACACAGGTCGGTGAAGGCGGTACGCTGCTTTCTGCCGGACAGCGCCAACGTATTGGCCTCGCCCGTGCACTTTACAACAGCCCGTTCCTGATCGTGCTGGATGAACCAAACTCCAATCTGGATTCAGAAGGGGAAGCAGCGCTCACCAGTGCTATCAAACTGATGCGCGAAACCGGTAGTATCGTGATTGTGGTCGCCCACCGTCCAAGTGCCATATCTGCGGTGGATCTGTTGCTTGTGGTCAAGGATGGTCAACAAGCCGCCTTTGGCCCGAAAGAAGAAGTCTTGCCCAAGATCAGTGCGCCAGCTGCCGCTACTGCCAAATCCGGACCGTTAAGCGTGGTGCCACATGTCTGAGCAAACAACACTTTCCAGCATTCAAAAGTCACGCCGTAAACATATGGGCTGGGGCATTGGCCTTGTGGGTGTTTTGGTGGTTGGCCTTGGAGGCTGGGCCTCTGTTGCGCAAATTAACAGCGCGATTATCACCTCCGGCTCCATCGTGGTCGAAGGGCAGGCAAAAAAGGTTCAGCATCAGGAAGGCGGCATCATCGGTGAGATCCTCGTTAAGGATGGCGATAGGGTCAAAGCTGGCGATGTCCTATTCCGTCTGGATGAGACGGTGGTCAAAGCCAATCTGTCAATCACCCGCAAACGGCTTTACCAGATGCAGGCGCAGGAAGCGCGGCTATCTGCTGAATGGCGCAGTAAACTCAAAGTCACCTTCCCGAACAAGCTTACGATCCTTGCTAAAACTGATGCCATCACATCTGCCACCCTTGAAGGAGAGCAGGCTCTGTTTGCCGCCCGCCAGCAAGGTATCAAAGGGCGCAAGATGCAGCTTGGCGAACAGGTTTCTCAGCTGGAGCAGCAGATTGTCGGGCTAACGGTGCAGCGCGACGCGAAGGCGGAAAGCATTGATCTGGTTACCCAACAGCTCTCGGACTTCTCCATCCTACTGGAAAAGCGCTTGATCAACGCCTCGCAAGTCACGGCCATCAAACGTGAACGAGCTGAGCTTGTGGGACAGCGCGGTGGGTTAATCTCGCAGGTTGCCCAGACCAAGGAAGCCATTAGCGAGAAGCGCATTCAGGTTCTACAGTTGGATGAAGAGTTCCTCGAAAAGGTACTCTCTGATCTTCAGGAGATACGCGCTCAGATTGCCGAGCTAGAAGAACAAGAAATCACCGCAGAAGATAGACTGAAGCGCATTGATATCCGCAGCCCGCAATCGGGCTATGTGCATCAACTTAACGTGCATACGGTTGGCGGCGTAATTGCACCCGGTGACATTCTCATGCTGGTGGTGCCAGAAAACGGCAAACTCATCGTGGAAACCCGAGTGGTTCCAACCGATGTGGATCAATTGTTGCCGGGGCAAAGCGCCTATGTGCGCCTTGCTGCCTTTGACCAGCGCACCACACCGGAACTGGGAGCGATAGTTCTTAACATCGCGCCAGACCTGACACGCGATCAGGTCACTGGCGAACAGTTCTATCTGGCCCGGTTGAGGATCCTGGAAAGCGAACTACCAAAGCTTGGCGGACAGACCCTCGTCCCCGGTATGCCAGTCGAAGGCTTCATCCAAACCGGAGAACGCACAGTCCTCTCCTACTTCATCAAACCCCTCCGCGATCAGATCGCTCATGCTCTCAAAGAGAAGTAGGGATTTGGTGTGTCGTAGGCTTTGCAGATTGTCGGGTCACCCATTTGTCAGGGAGTGTGACCAATGCGACTGCCCATAAGCGTCCGTAAGAGGGCCGGTATGCGTACGCCTTTACCTCGTTGTTTCACGTCGCTCTGTTTGGCAGAAATCCGCGGATTTGATATTCTCAAATAGATGGTACGAAATAATTTGCAGTGAAGGGGCGACTAACGTACATTTTAGCCATGAAAAACATCTTGATTGGCTATGCCCGCTGCTCGACTGACAAGCAGGACCTTGAAATCCAAAAATCATCGCTCGCGGATCTTGGCATCGATGCCAGCCGAATTTATAGCGATCACGGATTAACCGGCACCAACCGCACCAGGCCAGGGCTCGATCAGGCGTTAGCAGCCGTGCGCGAGGGGGACACTTTGGTTGTTGCGAAACTGGATCGGCTTGCCAGATCTGTACCGGACGCCAGATGGATTGCCGAACAGCTCACAGAGCGCGGCGTGAAGCTGCAGCTGGGCGCCAGCGTTTATGATCCGGTTGATCCGATGGGGAAGATGTTCTTCAACATCCTTGCCACTTTTGCCGAGTTTGAAGCCGATCTTATTAGACTACGAACCCGCGAAGGCATGAAGCGGGCAAGAGCGCTCGGTAAACTGCGCGGCAAGAAACCCAAACTCTCCGAGCTGCAACATAAAGAGCTTCGCCGGATGTACGATACCGGCGAGTACTCCATTTCCGATTTGGCGGAAATGTTTACCGTCTCCCGGCCAACAATTTATAGAACCTTAGCAAGAACTTCAAAGACCCAGCAGGTCTGAGCCATGTTCCAATAGGGAAGGGCACATTATAGAGTTATATTTCTATAACCAATCCTATATCCTTCATTTGGCGCACAAGGCGTTCTCACAGAGGTTCCCAAACAATGACTTCAGCAGAATCCCGATCGTACGGCTCCACGTTTTGGCAGAGGTCCTTCGCGCTCTTCGCTGTGATTTTTGGGGCGATGACTCTGATTTCCGGCGGGAGCGTCTTATTTGGGCCGGTGGAGGCTCAAGTGGCTGCGGGCGACTACATGCCAGTTGTGCTCTGGTTCAACTTTCTTGCAGGTTTTCTCTACATCGGTGCTGCAATTGGGATTTGGCTGCAGCGAAACTGGGCGCTTGGTCTGTCTGCGTTTATCGCAGTTGCAACGGGCCTGGTTGCCTTGGGGTTCGGATTTCAGGTTTCTCAAGGTGTGGCATATGAGATGCGAACTGTTGGGGCCTTGGCCTTACGGATAGGTGTTTGGATAGTGATCACTCTGACGCTAATGCGCAGTCGGCATCAAATGTGAGGCTCTGATAACGAAGTCAATCAGGGCCACAAGCAGCCACTCAGGTGGTTCCATCATGGGTTGAGCCACGCTCACCTGGAGGCTTCTACAGTAGCTCTTATTGGCGATATGGAATTACTCGACTGACCATTAGCTGCCATTCGCTATGTCTCTGAACATCCTTAGCCACAGCGAAGACACAACTTAAGCTTGCGTATTTTTGACGTGTACAATAAGTTTTTCTTGAACTTGAATGGGGCACAAAGTGCATCAATTACTCCACGAAGTAGCGTAGTGGTGACGGAGAGAAAATGACATGGCTAGATGCACCGCACCAGTAAGGGGGCATAAATCAGCGGCCGCCGCTGCAAACTGCCCTGCATGTGGAAGTCGCGGTCGCTTCGGCGGTTACGGTGGTCACAGCAGCTACAGTTCAAACTCGTACCCTTCATACCTCCCCTCAGGGAGCAGTAGCAGTCGGAACGGGGGCGGTTCGGGGAACCGTACCAAAAAGCCGAGCTGGTCTGGAGCGAGTTCGACTGCTTCGTACACGCCTGAACAAGTGCAGGCGCTGACACCGGTTAGAGAAAGCGTGGAGAACCTAGCTGTCTCGCAGCCTGACCTTCGTGACGTGTTTCTCTGCCATGCATGGGACGACAGGCAAGGTTCAGCGAAGGAACTGCATGATCTGCTTGAAGCGCGTGGTGTCCGCGTTTGGTTCAGCGAAAAGGACCTTGGCCTAGGGGTGCCGATGATGCGTGCAATCGACAAGGGCTTGGTGAACTCACGCATCGGTATCGTTTTGGTTTCTCCAGCCATGTTGCGGCGCCTCCCAGCTGAAGGTGTTGCAGATAAGGAGCTTTCAGCGCTCCTTCGACGTGAGCGTCTCATTCCTGTTATTCATGAAACGACCTACGAAGAGCTTGAGCAGGTCAGCCTCTTGCTAGCTTCTCGAGCAGGTCTGAGCACAACTGAAGAGACGATGGCCGAAGTCGCGACCAAAATCGCAGAACTAGTTGCCACTTAGTTGCGATAGGGTTGAAGCCGGAAATTGTAAGATGACAAAACACAGTGAACTAATCAATATCATTAACCATTGTTCTGACGCTGATAAGCTCGAAAATTGGATTACCAATGCTGAGCGCGAAGGGGCAGAAGACGTAGCGGACGCTGCACGGCGGCGATTGATTAAGATAGTAGCTGCAACTAACGATAGTAGTTCAAGTGATCCGGTGGTCTTGGATTTCTGGAAAAGCATAATTGCACTCGAGTTCGTATTGTCCGGAGAGCGAAACAAAACTATTCGCCTTAGTCGAACTCGTCAAAAGATATCCCGCGTGGGGGTTCACAAAACACTCACCGATTTGACGCTTAAAACTACACCGTCGGAAGGGTATAATCTTCTGCGTGATAGGGGCATGTTGGATTTGAGTGCCGAAGCTGTTGTCCTTCGTTTTCCAAATCAATTTGACAAAGAAGTCTTGCAGGCGGCACGGACCAAACTGGAACTACATGACGATGAGAATGCATAATTCGTTGCCATTGAGGGTTCAGCCAACAATTCACAAGTTCAATGGTCCGCTGTTGGCCGGATCTCACAGCCGTTCCCGCTAGTTAGCGGCGTGACCATTGCTACCATTCACCTAGTTACCGAACAACCCCATCCAGAGCGAGACTCAACTTTGGATTGACCTTAATCAGCTTGTAGTCAGGGCCAACAGCTGCCACTCAGGTGGTTCCATCATGGGTTGAGACACGCTCACCCGGAGGCTTCTACAGTAGCTGTTGTGGGCGATATGGAATTACTCAACTGACCAATAGCTGCCATCGACCTAAATCTAGGCACATCCGGCTAGGAAGTGACTTCAACCATAGGTCGATTTTGGGCAGCTTGTTGCTGAGTGACCTAAGTTGACATTTGTCAAAGACTAAAGGCACCTTGAGTTAAATCGATATTTCAATCTCAAGTAAACCTCATTCAATTTTGTTTAGATCGAAATTTGGTGCCGAAGCGCAGTATGTTTCTTGGCGGCACAAAACACAGAACCGCTATTGATTTCTTGAGAAGTCATTCCTGCGTAAGATCAGGTACAAAAATTTGCTTGAGGGGAACTAGAACCCGGTATCGAGGTGCTAGATTTGCGTAGTTTTCAAACAGGATCATTACGAGCTGTTCACCATTGATCAGCCGCAGTTTTGCTCGATTGCGCTCAAGTTCGACCGCACCACGAGCAAAAGAGCCTAGGTTTATGAACAGGCCATATTCCCCATCCCCAAGCGTCCCTAATAGTTGGTCAACATCCGGCCTTGAGGTCTGGCTGGTTGTGCGCTTACATTGTACCTTTACAATAGGTGGCTGAAAGCCCAACGGGTCCATATGAGCAATAACATCGACCCCGCCGTCACCTGATTTTGGTGTTACGCGGGCAGTATACCCCATGCATTCCAAAAGATGCGCAATTAACTCTTCGAACTGATGGCCACTAAGCTCTTTCATTAGCCGCTTTATTACAAAATCACTCGTGCTGGTCTCGGCCTGTATTGTAGCGGAAACAGTAGCGGTGTCGTCATCAGCAATATCATCTTGTGCATCCGCCTGAGCCGCTGCCGCGTCTGGCGTGGTTCCATCACCCATGAGGTTTACTTTGCGTAGGAACTCGTTGGCGTGGCGACGCACCCTAAACATAGTCAGGAATGAACCGATTTCGTTCAAGGCAGTCTGGCTGAACTCGTCACGTGGAAAATGGCCTAACCATTCTACCTTTTGGTGTGTCGGGTATTCGTCATGATCATCCGGCACGTAAATTGCTTTGCCTGTAAAGCGCCCAATATTCACCATGCGATCAAATTTGGACGGGTATACTACAATGTCATCCGCTTTGATTTTATGCAGGAACTTAAACATTGAACCTGCATCGACTGGAATGGCCCCGGTTTTCTTGTCTGGATAAGCCGCGACCAACGCGGTTTTGAAGGCTTCACGGCTAGCGCCTATTTTTGTTAAATCGCCCATAGCGAGCCAACCGATGCCTACATAGCCGCCCTCAATAGGCCGGTCAGAGACATGCACACCCATGTGAACGCCCCAGACTGTTGGGTTACTTACCATTTTTCTTACCCTTTGATTTTGCTTTGACCTTTGCCGCCTTTGTCTTCGCAGATTTTTCAACTTTAGCCTCAGCCTTGGCGCGTGTTTGGTTCAGGTCGAACAGACGGGCCAAGATCTCATCCTCGGTCAACAGTCCAGCACGCCAATCATCGCCCCAGCCGTAAGCCTCTGCCACTGCCTCATCCAGCACCTTATGCGCATGATCAAGCCATGCAGGGCGGGCGTTATAGAGATTGGTAAGGGTGCGTTTCTTGAGCTCCTTGGCAGCGGCACCGTCTTTGGGCGCGATGCGATCTGGATAACCCGGTACTACCTCTGCCACGCGATCCACCAGATCGGCAGGGTTGAGCCAGTTTTCCCGTAACTCATTCAGCCGAGCAGCGGCGGCGGCGATTTTAACCGCGCGCGGATCGGCAACGTAATCGTCGGCTGGTATGTTGGGGGTGAGGCCCTCAGGGAAGGGATAAGTCTCAAACGTGGTGGAGGGGGTGTAGCGCGGCCGATCCTCAAGTGAGGTGCCCAACCGCAACGCCCAAAGTTCGTGAAAGCTACAATGCAAAATGCCGAATGTGGTGTTGTCATAGCGAGCGATGGCAACAATAGCAGAGTCTGGAACTAACTTGGCGTTTCGCCAAGCAAATAGGCGATATTTTGAAACACGCGGGGAAACGATCATTCTATGCAGCTTTGAAACGGCCTTTTTTTGAGCTGGCCGTGGATCACCGTGCAACCACCATTTCAGGCGATGCCAATCACGCCTTAAGTGTTCGCGTGTCGGTTTTACGTCGCAAACCACCTTTTCGAAGGGATCTTCGTATAGTGATGCATCTTCCTGTTTCATCGCAGGTCCAAAGTCGATGATCCATTTATCGGGATCTCTTTGCGTTATGGCAGAACCGTTACTCCAAGGAAAAATCACATCAGAATTGGGCCTGCCATTTGGGTTCAGTGGGCTCTTAAGATAAACTCGAGCAATTTCGCCAGAAATATCGAATGGCCCATTTTTTTGCGTACCTATGAAACAGACACCCTCATTAATTCGCAGCCGTGTTGCATCCGTTAAATCGAAGTCAAGCGCATTAGTTGTTAAATCAGAGTAGATAACCTTTACGACCTCACCGTTTAACACCACTTTCTTTGCAGCTTCTTTTCTAAAGCAAACAAGAGAAACCCTGACAGCAGCTCCTTCTACGGTCCAAGCTTCATCTGACCACGCGGCAGTGACGCACCCGTTCTTGACAATTTTCTGGATAATTGTTCGATTTGCGCCTCCTCGTATCGAATTAGTTGCTACCAGCCCTGCACGGGTGAGCAGACTATTTTCTATTTGCCCCCAAGCCTTTGCAAACCAGTAGCAGACCAAATCGCTACCGCCAGGAACCATTGTGGAAAATGCACTGCGCAATTTAAAGGTATAGTCTTCGCCGAGCTCAGCAATCATCCTCCTATCACCCAAGAACGGCGGATTACCGATCACAACATCTGCCTTGGGCCACTTAGCCTGCGTGCCGTCTGCGTTCAGCACCGCATCACGATTCTCAATCGTATTCAGAGTCCGCAAAATTGGATTTTTTGCCGCCTCAAAGCCGTTGCGACGCATCCATTGAATCTCTCCGATCCACACCGACACACGCGCTAGTTCTGCAGCGTAACTGGACAGCTCAATCCCTAGCACACATTCTGGCCCAAGCTGGGGGAAACCACGTGGCAGGCCAAGTGCCTCAGCCTCTAGGTTCACTCGGTGTTCGATATTCTTCAGCTCCAGTAGCGATATGTACAGAAAGTTCCCCGAACCGCAGGCCGGATCGAGCGCGCGAAACGCTTTGAGGCGCTCAATAAAATGCACGTGCAATTTCTCGGCCTTAGACAGTGCACGAGTACGGGCTGCGAGCTCCTTACCACGTAGTAACTTTTCCTTGGTTGCTTTTGGTGCTTTTTCTATCAAGCTCTCAATCTGGGCTTTTGCTCCTGCCCATTCAGACAAAAGCGGTTCCACGATCACCGGCGTCACGATCTGCATAATCTTATCACGGTCGGTGTAGTGCGCCCCAAGTTGGCTACGTTTCTCCGGGTCCAACCCGCGCTCAAACAGAGTACCAAGAATAGAAGGGTCAATATCAGACCAATCCAGCTTGGCCGCCAAAACCAGATCATCCAGATCATCGTGTTCCAAAGGCAAGACGTCATCGCTGTCAAATAGCCCGCCGTTAAACCAGTCAACAGTTTCAAAACCAACAAGCCCGCCGGTTTTCATTGCCCCAAACAAGGATTTAGCATGGATACCGAAAGTTTTTGGCTTGGGCAGGGCGGCTTTTATCATCCGCTCAAATATCTTGTTTGGAAGCAGATCCACATCCTCTGCGAACATGCAGAACACCAGCCGGTTGATGAAATGCGCCACCTCTTGCGGCGCATGGCCACGACTACGCAGGCGTTGGGCCATATTAGCAAATCTTTGGGCCGCCTCTTCTGTGACTAACTTCCGGGTCTTGGTTGGCTTCAGTTTGTCAGGATCGAAGAAGGCATTTCGCAACAGGTCGCGGTTGGCTGCATCGGTCAAATCTTCAAGCTGGATCGTGTGGACATTCTGAACAGTGTTTGTCCAGTTTGTGTGCAACCGGATAACGTCCATATCAGAGACGATCAACAGCGGCGGGTTTTCCAGTGCGATGGCATATTGCAGCAACTGATCAAAAGCTTTGTCCAGATTGGCGCGCTTGCCCTTGTACTCCCAAGCGAAGCTATTTTTGCGCCAAACGTCGGCCCAGCCTTCGCCACCACTCGTCTTGGAGGCGCCTTTTTCAAAGGTAAACCACTCCCCTCTAGGGTCCGCTGTGATTGGGTCCTCAATTTCCAGCAGTTTACAAAGGTCGTTGAAATGGGATTGGGACGCTGTCCGCTCTTTAAGCTCGACATTGTTCCACTTTTTGATGAACTCAGCAGGCGTCATAGATATCCAATAAGCATTACACAATCAATTTTGTAAGACACTAGCTGTGATTAGTCATGTTTTCTAGGCGAATGTGCCGGGATGAGTTTGAAAAACATGAAGCTCTGTCACCCAAATGCTCGTGGAATAACTTAGTAGGCAGATTCCATAGTCCTTATTGCTTAACGATCAGACATCTGCTGCAATCGACAGTTAATGACGGTTCTCCGTCCCTCTTGTCACAAGGCTATATCCGTTTTGGGCAACTCAAGTGATCACAGAGCGCTTTTAGCGTTAATGGCAAAATCCTTTCCAGAAACCTAGTTCAACCATTGATAGAACCGCTCGAATGGCAGCTCATGGCCCTGATTACAAGCTGATTGAGGTCAATCCTAGGTTTAGGTTTCGCTCTGGCTGGGCCTGTCCGGTCTCAGGTCGAACGGCAGGTATGGTCACAGAGCTACATGCTGCGTTAATGATAGACCTGTACAAAGACCACCGTTATTGTACATGTCCATAACGGCCAAGGGTGCATTGAAAATACTGGGTTTTTGAACCTGTTTTTTGCGAATGTACAAAAGTAAATCATTTATTTTATTTTTGTACATCTACTTGTGTACACGCTGAAATCATAATATATTTAGAAAATACAGTGGGTTAGTTTTCAATTCCTATTGTCGCATCTTATCAATATTTATGTTTTTGGACAAACAGGCTGCAAAAATGATTTTTGGCTATGTTCGTGTCTCTACCGAAGAGCAGAATCTAAGAATGCAAGAGCAAGCTTTGCAGGAGGCTGGCTGCGAAGAAATTCTAGCTGACAGAGGGGTGAGGGGCAATGCTGTTGTCAAACCTCAGCTCGCGCGCCTTCTCGATAAAGCACGAGACGGGGATACCATTGTCGTTTGGCGGCTGGACCGTCTTTCCCGATCCCTGCAAGACCTCCTTGCTTTGATGGAGGATCTGGAGCAGCCTGGTTTGCATCTACACTCCATTAAGGAACAGGTTGATACGAATAGCCCAGGCGGAATGCTCTACTTTCATATGGTGGGAGCATTTGCGCAATTTGAGCGTGACGTAATTCGCCAGCGTACTCGGTCAGGCTTGGAAAGTGCTAAACTTGCGGGTGTGAAGCTCGGCAGGCCGCAAAAGTTAACCGACGAACAATGGCAAGCTTTAAGGCCGCACATAACACCTCATCCAGATAACAACGGGAAGTGGCAAGGTATCGCGAAAGCTGCAACGCTTGCTGGGGTCAGCAGATCTTCAATCTACCATCGCCTGCAGTTGGAAGCGCAGGAAGCGCTACAGGCAAATGGGGTCGAAACCTAAGAGAGATTGCTAGGAAAAATGTAACTCTTGCTGATGCTGGCTGACGGATCAAACGCCTTAAGTATTGTGTAATTGGTCAATGAGATGCCTCGGTGTTGGTCAATCGTTGTAAGCGATATAAACGAAGCACCCATACCCAAACGCCTCTAAGCGTCCCCCAAAAGGACCGACGAGCTGCTCTTTTACTTGCTCTTCGGTCAAGTGTTTGGGGTAGCGCCCCTCCAAACGAACGCCTGACGGCACAGTAGTTTCCTTAAGGACTTTTACCTTGCCTTCCTTCTCTGTGTCCATCTTAGCAAGATATGAGAAATAAGCGTCTTCAGCTTGCCGCTGAGCTTCTTCCTTGGTCGGCGCAAGCCCTTGTTCGATAAGCTTCATATCAGCAGCGACCCAATACCACTGCTCGCCGCCCTTAGGTGCAAGCTCTTTGTAAGTTCTTAAGTATACATCTGGCCTGTTTGGGTCTTTGGCGGTTCCGTCATCAGGCTTATCGCGCCAGCTCAGGTGCCATTTAAGGCGGGGTTGGTATCCCACTTTGGGGGGCTCCTTAGTTGGAATTTTTGCGTTTCTTTGCCCACCAAAGCAGAAGCTTTATCTTTTTTACGACAAAAAATAGGTGGATCTTTCTTAGGAGAGATAGTTCTTCTAAAGACTGTACTTGGCTTGGGTCTCTCCCCAGATAGATGTAATCAAGGGGTTGCCCCGTCCGTTTCTTGACCTCCAGTGCAGCCGCAAGCGGGATCCGCGCCATTCCAGCTTCCCACTCGACGTAATCTGCCTCGTTAACCCCTAATTGAGCAGCGAATACAGGAGGATCTAAATCCTGTTCATGCCTAATTATTTCCAGTCGCTGACCTATTTCAACGAGACTGGCTCCTGGTACATCTGACATATCCCGAACAACTCTCCTTTTATGGACTACCTTCGCTCAATGAGCTCTCTTTGACTTGTTGGGCCATCGCTTCGAGCCCCTCGACGCTGGTGGCTGTAATTTCGGCTCTGTTGCAAAGTTTTGCTTGGACCGAAAAACTAGAAAATCATTCCAGTACATCCCTCAATACGCTAAGCATCACTTCGGAATTTCCCAATCCGGTCAAAATTCAGTCGATCAGCCTCCTAGCTTGTGCCGTTTTGGTGCTAGGCAAAAAAATCTTTGCAACAGAGCCCGTGTCTCTACCGAAGAGCAGAATCTAAGAATGCAAGAGCAAGCTTTGCAGGAGGCTGGCTGCGAAGAGATTCTAGCTGACAGAGGGGTGTGGGGCAATGCTGTTGTCAAACCTCAGCTCGCGCGCCTTCTCGACAAAGCCAGAGACGGGGATACCATTGTAGTTTGGCGGCTGGACCGTCTTTCCCGATCCCTGCAAGACCTCCTTGCTTTGATGGAGGATCTGCAGCAGCGTGGTTTGCATCTGCACTCCATTAAGGAATAGGTTGATACGAATAGCCAAGGCGGAATGCTCTACTTTCATATGGTGGGAGCATTTGCGCAATTTGAGCGTGACGTAATTCGCGAGCGTACTCGGTCAGGCTTGGAGAGTGCCAAGCTTGCGGGTGTGAAGCTTGGCAGGCCGCAAAAGCTAACCGACGAGCAGTGGCAGGCTTTAAGGCCACACATAACACCTCATCCAGATAACAACGGGAAGTGGCAAGGCATCGCGAAAGCAGCAACGCTAGCTGGGGTCCGCAGATCTTCAATCTACCATCGCTTGCAATTGGAAGCGCAGTCACTCAGTGATGACCAATGTGGGTTGCCATCAATGTATTAGGTAGCTTTGTGACCATACCTGCCGTTCGACCTGAGACCGGACAGGCCCAGCCAGAGCGAAACCTAAACCTAGGATTGACCTCAATCAGCTTGTAATCAGGGCCATGAGCTGCCATTCGAGCGGTTCTATCAATGGTTGAACTAGGTTTCTGGAAAGGATTTTGCCATTAACGCTAAAAGCGCTCTGTGATCACTTGAGTTGCCCAAAACGGATATAGCCTTGTGACAAGAGGGACGGAGAACCGTCATTAACTGTCGATTGCAGCAGATGTCTGATCGTTAAGCAATAAGGACTATGGAATCTGCCTACTAAGTTATTCCACGAGCATTTGGGTGACAGAGCTTCATGTTTTTCAAACTCATCCCGGCACATTCGCCTAGAAAACATGACTAATCACAGCTAGTGTCTTACAAAATTGATTGTGTAATGCTTATTGGATATCTATGACGCCTGCTGAGTTCATCAAAAAGTGGAACAATGTCGAGCTTAAAGAGCGGACAGCGTCCCAATCCCATTTCAACGACCTTTGTAAACTGCTGGAAATTGAGGACCCAATCACAGCGGACCCTAGAGGGGAGTGGTTTACCTTTGAAAAAGGCGCCTCCAAGACGAGTGGTGGCGAAGGCTGGGCCGACGTTTGGCGCAAAAATAGCTTCGCTTGGGAGTACAAGGGCAAGCGCGCCAATCTGGACAAAGCTTTTGATCAGTTGCTGCAATATGCCATCGCACTGGAAAACCCGCCGCTGTTGATCGTCTCTGATATGGACGTTATCCGGTTGCACACAAACTGGACAAACACTGTTCAGAATGTCCACACGATCCAGCTTGAAGATTTGACCGATGCAGCCAACCGCGACCTGTTGCGAAATGCCTTCTTCGATCCTGACAAACTGAAGCCAACCAAGACCCGGAAGTTAGTCACAGAAGAGGCGGCCCAAAGATTTGCTAATATGGCCCAACGCCTGCGTAGTCGTGGCCATGCGCCGCAAGAGGTGGCGCATTTCATCAACCGGCTGGTGTTCTGCATGTTCGCAGAGGATGTGGATCTGCTTCCAAACAAGATATTTGAGCGGATGATAAAAGCCGCCCTGCCCAAGCCAAAAACTTTCGGTATCCATGCTAAATCCTTGTTTGGGGCAATGAAAACCGGCGGGCTTGTTGGTTTTGAAACTGTTGACTGGTTTAACGGCGGGCTATTTGACAGCGATGACGTCTTGCCTTTGGAACACGATGATCTGGATGATCTGGTTTTGGCGGCCAAGCTGGATTGGTCTGATATTGACCCTTCTATTCTTGGTACTCTGTTTGAGCGCGGGTTGGACCCGGAGAAACGTAGCCAACTTGGGGCGCACTACACCGACCGTGATAAGATTATGCAGATCGTGACGCCGGTGATCGTGGAACCGCTTTTGTCTGAATGGGCAGGAGCAAAAGCCCAGATTGAGAGCTTGATAGAAAAAGCACCAAAAGCAACCAAGGAAAAGTTACTACGTGGTAAGGAGCTCGCAGCCCGTACTCGTGCACTGTCTAAGGCCGAGAAATTGCACGTGCATTTTATTGAGCGCCTCAAAGCGTTTCGCGCGCTCGATCCGGCCTGCGGTTCGGGGAACTTTCTGTACATATCGCTACTGGAGCTGAAGAATATCGAACACCGAGTGAACCTAGAGGCTGAGGCACTTGGCCTGCCACGTGGTTTCCCCCAGCTTGGGCCAGAATGTGTGCTAGGGATTGAGCTGTCCAGTTACGCTGCAGAACTAGCGCGTGTGTCGGTGTGGATCGGAGAGATTCAATGGATGCGTCGCAACGGCTTTGAGGCGGCAAAAAATCCAATTTTGCGGACTCTGAATACGATTGAGAATCGTGATGCGGTGCTGAACGCAGACGGCACGCAGGCTAAGTGGCCCAAGGCAGATGTTGTGATCGGTAATCCGCCGTTCTTGGGTGATAGGAGGATGATTGCTGAGCTCGGCGAAGACTATACCTTTAAATTGCGCAGTGCATTTTCCACAATGGTTCCTGGCGGTAGCGATTTGGTCTGCTACTGGTTTGCAAAGGCTTGGGGGCAAATAGAAAATAGTCTGCTCACCCGTGCAGGGCTGGTAGCAACTAATTCGATACGAGGAGGCGCAAATCGAACAATTATCCAGAAAATTGTCAAGAACGGGTGCGTCACTGCCGCGTGGTCAGATGAAGCTTGGACCGTAGAAGGAGCTGCTGTCAGGGTTTCTCTTGTTTGCTTTAGAAAAGAAGCTGCAAAGAAAGTGGTGTTAAACGGTGAGGTCGTAAAGGTTATCTACTCTGATTTAACAACTAATGCGCTTGACTTCGATTTAACGGATGCAACACGGCTGCGAATTAATGAGGGTGTCTGTTTCATAGGTACGCAAAAAAATGGGCCATTCGATATTTCTGGCGAAATTGCTCGAGTTTATCTTAAGAGCCCACTGAACCCAAATGGCAGGCCCAATTCTGATGTGATTTTTCCTTGGAGTAACGGTTCTGCCATAACGCAAAGAGATCCCGATAAATGGATCATCGACTTTGGACCTGCGATGAAACAGGAAGATGCATCACTATACGAAGATCCCTTCGAAAAGGTGGTTTGCGACGTAAAACCGACACGCGAACACTTAAGGCGTGATTGGCATCGCCTGAAATGGTGGTTGCACGGTGATCCACGGCCAGCTCAAAAAAAGGCCGTTTCAAAGCTGCATAGAATGATCGTTTCCCCGCGTGTTTCAAAATATCGCCTATTTGCTTGGCGAAACGCCAAGTTAGTTCCAGACTCTGCTATTGTTGCCATCGCTCGCTATGACAACACCACATTCGGCATTTTGCATTGTAGCTTTCACGAACTTTGGGCGTTGCGGTTGGGCACCTCACTTGAGGATCGGCCGCGCTACACCCCCTCCACCACGTTTGAGACTTATCCCTTCCCTGAGGGCCTCACCCCCAACATACCAGCCGACGATTACGTTGCCGATCCGCGCGCGGTTAAAATCGCCGCCGCCGCTGCTCGGCTGAATGAGTTACGGGAAAACTGGCTCAACCCTGCCGATCTGGTGGATCGCGTGGCAGAGGTAGTACCGGGTTATCCAGATCGCATCGCGCCCAAAGACGGTGCCGCTGCCAAGGAGCTCAAGAAACGCACCCTTACCAATCTCTATAACGCCCGCCCTGCATGGCTTGATCATGCGCATAAGGTGCTGGATGAGGCAGTGGCAGAGGCTTACGGCTGGGGCGATGATTGGCGTGCTGGACTGTTGACCGAGGATGAGATCTTGGCCCGTCTGTTCGACCTGAACCAAACACGCGCCAAGGCTGAGGCTAAAGTTGAAAAATCTGCGAAGACAAAGGCGGCAAAGGTCAAAGCAAAATCAAAGGGTAAGAAAAATGGTAAGTAACCCAACAGTCTGGGGCGTTCACATGGGTGTGCATGTCTCTGACCGGCCTATTGAGGGCGGCTATGTAGGCATCGGTTGGCTCGCTATGGGCGATTTAACAAAAATAGGCGCTAGCCGTGAAGCCTTCAAAACCGCGTTGGTCGCGGCTTATCCAGACAAGAAAACCGGGGCCATTCCAGTCGATGCAGGTTCAATGTTTAAGTTCCTGCATAAAATCAAAGCGGATGACATTGTAGTATACCCGTCCAAATTTGATCGCATGGTGAATATTGGGCGCTTTACAGGCAAAGCAATTTACGTGCCGGATGATCATGACGAATACCCGACACACCAAAAGGTAGAATGGTTAGGCCATTTTCCACGTGACGAGTTCAGCCAGACTGCCTTGAACGAAATCGGTTCATTCCTGACTATGTTTAGGGTGCGTCGCCACGCCAACGAGTTCCTACGCAAAGTAAACCTCATGGGTGATGGAACCACGCCAGACGCGGCAGCGGCTCAGGCGGATGCACAAGATGATATTGCTGATGACGACACCGCTACTGTTTCCGCTACAATACAGGCCGAGACCAGCACGAGTGATTTTGTAATAAAGCGGCTAATGAAAGAGCTTAGTGGCCATCAGTTCGAAGAGTTAATTGCGCATCTTTTGGAATGCATGGGGTATACTGCCCGCGTAACACCAAAATCAGGTGACGGCGGGGTCGATGTTATTGCTCATATGGACCCGTTGGGCTTTCAGCCACCTATTGTAAAGGTACAATGTAAGCGCACAACCAGCCAGACCTCAAGGCCGGATGTTGACCAACTATTAGGGACGCTTGGGGATGGGGAATATGGCCTGTTCATAAACCTAGGCTCTTTTGCTCGTGGTGCGGTCGAACTTGAGCGCAATCGAGCAAAACTGCGGCTGATCAATGGTGAACAGCTCGTAATGATCCTGTTTGAAAACTACGCAAATCTAGCACCTCGATACCGGGTTCTAGTTCCCCTCAAGCAAATTTTTGTACCTGATCTTACGCAGGAATGACTTCTCAAGAAATCAATAGCGGTTCTGTGTTTTGTGCCGCCAAGAAACATACTGCGCTTCGGCACCAAATTTCGATCTAAACAAAATTGAATGAGGTTTACTTGAGATTGAAATATCGATTTAACTCAAGGTGCCTTTAGTCTTTGACAAATGTCAACTTAGGTCACTCAGCAACAAGCTGCCCAAAATCGACCTATGGTTGAAGTCACTTCCTAGCCGGATGTGCCTAGATTTAGGTCGATGGCAGCTATTGGTCAGTTGAGTAATTCCATATCGCCCACAACAGCTACTGTAGAAGCCTCCGGGTGAGCGTGTCTCAACCCATGATGGAACCACCTGAGTGGCAGCTGTTGGCCCTGACTACAAGCTGATTAAGGTCAATCCAAAGTTGAGTCTCGCTCTGGATGGGGTTGTTCGGTAACTAGGTGAATGGTAGCAATGGTCACGCCGCTAACTAGCGGGAACGGCTGTGAGATCCGGCCAACAGCGGACCATTGAACTTGTGAATTGTTGGCTGAACCCTCAATGGCAACGAATTATGCATTCTCATCGTCATGTAGTTCCAGTTTGGTCCGTGCCGCCTGCAAGACTTCTTTGTCAAATTGATTTGGAAAACGAAGGACAACAGCTTCGGCACTCAAATCCAACATGCCCCTATCACGCAGAAGATTATACCCTTCCGACGGTGTAGTTTTAAGCGTCAAATCGGTGAGTGTTTTGTGAACCCCCACGCGGGATATCTTTTGACGAGTTCGACTAAGGCGAATAGTTTTGTTTCGCTCTCCGGACAATACGAACTCGAGTGCAATTATGCTTTTCCAGAAATCCAAGACCACCGGATCACTTGAACTACTATCGTTAGTTGCAGCTACTATCTTAATCAATCGCCGCCGTGCAGCGTCCGCTACGTCTTCTGCCCCTTCGCGCTCAGCATTGGTAATCCAATTTTCGAGCTTATCAGCGTCAGAACAATGGTTAATGATATTGATTAGTTCACTGTGTTTTGTCATCTTACAATTTCCGGCTTCAACCCTATCGCAACTAAGTGGCAACTAGTTCTGCGATTTTGGTCGCGACTTCGGCCATCGTCTCTTCAGTTGTGCTCAGACCTGCTCGAGAAGCTAGCAAGAGGCTGACCTGCTCAAGCTCTTCGTAGGTCGTTTCATGAATAACAGGAATGAGACGCTCACGTCGAAGGAGCGCTGAAAGCTCCTTATCTGCAACACCTTCAGCTGGGAGGCGCCGCAACATGGCTGGAGAAACCAAAACGATACCGATGCGTGAGTTCACCAAGCCCTTGTCGATTGCACGCATCATCGGCACCCCTAGGCCAAGGTCCTTTTCGCTGAACCAAACGCGGACACCACGCGCTTCAAGCAGATCATGCAGTTCCTTCGCTGAACCTTGCCTGTCGTCCCATGCATGGCAGAGAAACACGTCACGAAGGTCAGGCTGCGAGACAGCTAGGTTCTCCACGCTTTCTCTAACCGGTGTCAGCGCCTGCACTTGTTCAGGCGTGTACGAAGCAGTCGAACTCGCTCCAGACCAGCTCGGCTTTTTGGTACGGTTCCCCGAACCGCCCCCGTTCCGACTGCTACTGCTCCCTGAGGGGAGGTATGAAGGGTACGAGTTTGAACTGTAGCTGCTGTGACCACCGTAACCGCCGAAGCGACCGCGACTTCCACATGCAGGGCAGTTTGCAGCGGCGGCCGCTGATTTATGCCCCCTTACTGGTGCGGTGCATCTAGCCATGTCATTTTCTCTCCGTCACCACTACGCTACTTCGTGGAGTAATTGATGCACTTTGTGCCCCATTCAAGTTCAAGAAAAACTTATTGTACACGTCAAAAATACGCAAGCTTAAGTTGTGTCTTCGCTGTGGCTAAGGATGTTCAGAGACATAGCGAATGGCAGCTAATGGTCAGTCGAGTAATTCCATATCGCCAATAAGAGCTACTGTAGAAGCCTCCAGGTGAGCGTGGCTCAACCCATGATGGAACCACCTGAGTGGCTGCTTGTGGCCCTGATTACAAGCATTTGCTGTGTGACAATACCTGCCAAAACCATCCACCCTGCTGAATACCTGTATAGCCCACTCACTGAAACATGCCCTGCCACCACAACTTGCAGCAATGCGGAATATGTGTTTTGCTTGTAGTCATATTGTATCTCATTCGTAATACACTATGGATCAGAAAATGCTTTTGGGGTTTTATAAAAGAGAGAAGTTCTGGCGAGTGTTCACCAGTTTCTCAGTTTTGATATGTTTATCTTTAACCCAGCCATCTCATGGGCAATCCAATAACCGCGAGATAGGGCCTACCAGTGAGCCGCTTGGCACATTGAATATGCAGACTTGGGGGGTGCCAGTTAAGCTTGAAGATAGTAGCAGAACGATAATTTTGGAAGCAACTACATTCCGGCCTGATGCCGCTGCTCCATTCCCATTGGTGATTATCAATCATGGAGCAAATAAAACAGCTCCCAGTGATGGTCCATGGAACTATCGCCCCGACAATGCAATAAGATGGTTTCTTTCAAAGGGGTATGCAGTTGCGGTTCTGATCCGCAGAGGATATGGACGGTCAGAAGGAAAACGGACGGCATTAGAGGCCTCGACCTGGCCAGACATGAAAAAATCCCTTGATGAGCGGGCTAACGACATTAATAGCACAGTGGAATATTTTCGGAGTCAGCCTTTTGTTATTGATGATCGTATCGTTCTGACTGGAATATCGGCTGGCGGAAACGCTGTTCTTGCCGCTGCGAGCAAAAATCCAGAAGGGGTAAAAGGTGTAATCGCGTTTGCTCCTGGCGTGGCGAATAACAATCGCTATGAACTTGTCCAACCAGACTTAGTAGAGCAGGGCTTTAAAAAACTTGGTTCCACGAACAAGATACCAGTTCTTTGGGTTTATGTTGAGAACGATCAATATGAGAGCCCAAAATTGGCTCGATTCTATTTTAAGGCATATAAATCAGAAAGTGATGCGGGGCAAGAGTTGGTCATTTACCCACCCAGTGGTGAAGACGGCCACGATCTCTTCCAAAGAGATGATGGATCAGAAACTTGGGGCCCGCATGCGAAAAGGTTTCTTGAGCGGGTGATGCAGTAGATGGTGGCATGCCCATAAAACTCCATCCCCTCTATTTATATGGCCCTATGATTGTCATGCGTTCATGTAAACGGTTACTGGTGGACAGGTGTAGCCTCAATGCTTGCAACTGCCTCCCACCAGTCTGTGTTCCTGCAATGCGGCGAAGGTCGGCTTTGTCTGGTGGGCTCAACTAATCGCTGCAACACATTCGGCAAACTTCTCAGCTACAAGGGGGACGTCGATCTGGAGGAAAAACTCGACCAGTGGGAGCGATTTTACAACCTTCACCGGTCGCTTACGAAGCACTCAGAGAAAAGCTTACAGTCAACGCCTTAATCGCCTCGTGAGTAGCTGCACATTACAGATCGGTTGAATTGCGACAATCGGGATGCTGTAAAAGTGCAAACAGCAGGAAGCGCGGTTCGAACCCTGCCGAGAGCATAAGTAGGTGTCGTTTAGACTTATCGAATAAGGCCGAACCGAAAACCCTCAGCTACCGCGTGTGTTCTATTCGAAGCATGCAGCTTTCTGGCAGCCGAAGCCAGATACCAGTCCGCAGTATGCTGAGAGATGTTTAGGATCTTACTGATCTCCCAACTTGTCTTGCCTGCAGCTGCCCACTTCAGGCACTCAAGTTCACGAGGAGTAATGCGATGACGAGGACGCCTGATGTTTGAACCAGCTAGTTCACGCACTTTATTACTCGCATAAATACCAACCAGATGAAGAACACTGATTTCGCGTTCGTTCAGTCGAACTTCTGGTCCACCAAAAATCAGCATGCCTTGATAGTTCTGAAGGCCACGCACTGGCACACACACTCCGTCATACATTCCGTAATCGCGCGCTTCTGACAGAACCTGCTGTGCAGCTGCAGAAAGATTACTATCACGGGCAACGCTGGACCAAAGGAATGGACGACTAGCAGTACGCGCTTTCGCGACAATCGGATCATTTTGTATGTAATTACGATCGAGATAACGTTGTTGCCATTCAGGCCGCCAACCAGTCAACATAATAGACCCATCAAAGGATGCGTTAGCTTCGGGGATCGCGGCAAGACAAAAACTTGTAAAGCCAAAAGACTGACCAAGTTCAGCAAGACGCTTAGAAACAAGATCAGGTGTCTCTTCATTATTAACAGATTCAATAAATTCTAGTGCAGCAGTCAATGAGTTCATTTTATACGCCCCTACATATAATGCCTCCAACAATCTTACCTTACGAAATATTCACCTGATTTATAAGGTGAAGCTATTACCCATCATCTAAAAGAGGCTAATTATTTTCCCAATAATAAATAAATGTATTCAATTTTACTTCGCCACCAATATAAATGTGCCCATGAATATTGGTACTATTAAATTGCACCATGTTTTCTTCAAAAAGATCTTATATAAAAACTTCAGATTCAAAATTGGCAATAGATTTTTATTGGCAAAATCCATTGAAAAGAGTGCATTAACACTTAGTTAGTATTTTCTTACTGATACTGTTCCGCATTTAATCCAATGAAAATACTATATTTTTTCACACATGGTCGAGATCGGATTTCGCGCTTCTATTTGCCCTGCATAGATGCAAAAACTTCAACGATATGCCTGAGGGGACAACGGGGATAACTCCATCCCAGAGCTGCTTTGAGCTCAAAATGCCCTTATCTTATCGGGCGCTTCACATAACCATATACTGAGAAGAACTCTCCAGAAAGAGACCGTAGTCTCATCTGCAAAGACTTGCGCAACCCTTGCAAGAAACACGTAAAGGTCCGGTCGTGGCCCTCAATGCTTGCAACGGCTTCCCACCAGCCTGTGTTCCCGCACTGCTGCGAATGCCAGCTTTGTCCGCTAAGTCCTCGTCAGTATGAGGCTTTGTTACTCTCCTACAATACCCCGTATCAGCCTTAAGCAGGGAAGGAGGGCTGAGCGTTTTTTCTGGCGTCAAAGCACACACCCACGTTCCTGCTCGCGTGAGTTCTTCCTGTTACGCTCTTTATCGAGAACATAACGCACCTGCGCTGCAAAAAGCAGCTCTGCCCGATCCTTACCATGCAGCCCGACCAGATCATTCCAGTCCTTTAATCCCTGGGATTTTTCTGTTTCTCTAAAGGGAGGGATGATCACATGGCCGCCAACGTCCTGTGCAGCTTGCATCACCGGTAAGCGTGGGTTCACCTTCTGATGAGCCATAGCGTCCAAGGCAAACAACAGGGTCACATCCGGGTATTTCTCACGAAAAGATTTGGCAAATTTGATTATATTCAAAACAGAAAACGCGACAATGACCGGTGCCTTCACCATCTCATGCACTACAGCTGCGCTGGCGTAGCTCCTAGTGATCACAAGTGTCTCTTGACTAGTGAGTTTGCGCTCCTCACTCAGACGACCTTGCGGATCAATCACATGGAACAAACCTGCTCTGCGGCCATGTTTTATATTGGTTGTTACATGTCCGATAAACAGCAGGGATTGGAACTTAAAGTCCATGTCACGCAATGGCACAACCATGCGCCCGTCCTTGTCCTTCTTGACACCAAATCCTTGAACGTTGTTTTGTTTCAGGTACTCGCAGTTCTCTTCAGTGGCCCATGTTGTGAGGCTGGCCCACAGAGCGACTGATTCCTCAGATACTTTCACCCGTTCTTGACTGCTCTTACTGCCGTCATTTTGGTCCTCGCCGCGAGAGGCTTTTTTCACGCATGCGGAGTTTTTTGGCTCAAGCGCGTCTTCTTTGGGATCCAAAGCCGTTAGCTGATGTTCTTTTTCCATTTTAAGGCGGAGCTTTTGAAGGGTCTGGCGGTTTTTGAACGGCGTGATCACTTAGCAACTCTCAGGGTGAATTTAGTTGGTCTCAATATTTGTATGGAAATAGTCGTTGTTGATGCAGGTTGCAACAATGGGATCACGCACCTCAATTCTTTTGGCGCGTGTTCGGGTAGCTTTTATGCCGGCGGTTATATTTTGCGCAGGCCCGGCAGACAGGGTTGGCGTTCACAAGGAGGCATCAGACCTGCAGGGCTGGTAGCCTGGTGTCCTTACCCAATGCTCTCCCATAAGAGAGGCTGTTAGGGCTCGCGCCCTCACGGCACCTAGATCGTCGCTCCCCTGACCACAATCTTCCTCACCTTGCGGCTCCGGGAGAATGTGGGCAGCCTCTCTCCTCACCAGCTCCCGCACACCCGTTTTATTGGCAAGGAAAATGAAACGAACCTCACAGATGCTGGAGCAACACTCATGAAAATCTCAGACGCCCTTTCAATCCTTGGACTTTCCTCCGGTGCAGATCAAACCGAAATCAAAGCGGCCTACAAGCTTGCCGCCAAAAAATACCACCCAGATTTGAACCCCGCAGGAGGGGAGATGATGAAGCTTGTTAATGCTGCCTTTGATGAGTTGCGCAATGCAACCAGCACCCAAACGAGCGAAGAAGCAGATGTAAACTACGGCGAAGAACTCAACGCCGCGCTAAACGCCATTATTGATCTGGAGGGGCTGGAAATTGAGATCTGTGGCGCATGGCTTTGGGTTGGTGGCAATACCTTTCCTCATAAAGAGGTTTTGAAGGCTGCAAGCTTCAAGTTTGCAAGAAAAAAGCAGAAATGGAACTTCCGCCCTGCTGCGTGGAAATCTAACAGCCGTGGCGGTTTTTCCATGGAAGATATCAGGGAGGCACACGGCAGCGCTCGCCCGTCCCGTCCTGCTCGGCGTGGCTTTGCTCTTGGGGTTGCTGCATGAGGCTGGAAGAAACAGTCTCACCGGTCGCTAAACTGCTGTTTGAGGGGGAGGGGATAATCCTCTCCCAAGGCCACACTGTCACGGTAGAGGCTCCCATGGGAGCCTTGGTGATTTGCTTCATGGAGCAACGCGGCCGCATTAGTACCAGTGCCAGCCTGCGCCATGATCTGGGAGACAGTCACTATTGGCGCAACCTGAAAGCCTATGCTGCATTGGGAGCGCAGCCCGATTTGCGCCGCACGTTTGCGCCAGGACGATTTGTTTCTCAGCCTCAGCAAGTTCTCAATGAGATTAACTGCCATATCACAGAGCCAGCGTTACCGCTGGCATTCAAAGCACTTGCAGCTATTGCCGATCATCACAACAAAAAACGCAAGATTGCGGCAGCTGTTGAACGCGCTGCCCCAACAGAAGCCCAGGTGAATATCCATGGCCGGTACAGTATGCGCAAAGCGATACGCTGCTTTGCCCCTGAAGCGCGAGGGTCGTTTGAAGTCAGGGCAGACAGCGAATATTGCGATGTTGAGATTCAACATCTGTCATTAGAGAAAATGGAGCGATTGCTAGGGTTTCTCAATGAGGCTTGAATCGTAAGGGCGGGTGGGATCGCTCGCCCTGATGGTTGCAGTTGAAATGATCCGGTGCGCTCTGTCTTGCAAGGTCACTGCGGAATCTGCCTATCCCACTGTGACCTTGCAAGACAGAACAGCTCATGTTTGCTGATGGGCTGAAATCTGTCATGTGCCAGCTTTCAGCAAGCCGTGCCTCCATCATTCTTCCTCGTCGTTTTAACCTGATGCAGCGCTACAAGGGCTTGCGCCCTCACGTGAGCTAGTTCGTCGCTCCCCTGACCACAATCTTCCTCACCTTGGGGCTCCGGGAGATCATGGACAGCCTCTCTCCTCACCAGCTCCCGCACACCCGTTTTTAGACAAGGGAAATGAAACGGACCTCACAGGGAGCGACCCAAATGAACATCACCCAAGATATTCTCACCGACATGGAAACACTTCTAAGTGAGGCGGGCGCTTTGCCAATGCCTGCAGAGGGTTCCTTTGATTGGGTCTATGAAATGGCACGGGATGCCGCGACCAGCGCTGCTCTTAAAGCGCATGCGGCATGTAACGACCATGCGGACTGCGGAGCAGCATGGGTGGTTATCCAGAATGCACGTTCAAAATTTGTGCGTTACCTGAAGGAGCAGGGGGAGGGGGAGCGCCACTTTGAGGGAGGCTGGAAAATCTCATTGTGTGGTGGAATGCGGGTTCAGTCCCGTATCATTTATGAGGAAGGTTGCCGCGCTTTTGTAGAGGTATTGGAGCAGCACGGGATTGAAGCCTGGGTCTACAGTTATGCGGATTAGGGGGGCTGCAGCCCTCCCAATTTGCCCCTGAAATAATTGAAAGCCTGAGCCCATGACTTACCGACTACCTTCTTTCAACCAGCGTGTTCGTTACGCCCGATTGGCCTTTCTTCGTAATGAAGACAGCCGCGCCTTTGATAACTGCTTTGAAATGTATGATGGAGCCTTTGTGGTGGCAGCGCTCATGCGCCTAAGTGAAACAGACTCCGAACTGAAGCAAGCCATGCAAAAGGACTTTTCCAAATTTGGACTTGCACAATGGCAGCAGACGACCGCCAGCCTTGCTCACATCCCCACCGAGAAACTTTCCAGCAAGGCTGCAGCCTATCGGCGGCAAGTTGAGCTGAGCCCGGTCGGTTACCAGCAACCAAGCCTTTTCTAAACGACAGATCCAAAGACTAGGACGGCAAGAAGCTTCCCCTTGATTTGCTTGCTTGCCTCGCAGCGGCATGGCGCGGGATTGCTCCCATATTCTTTTTGACTGTGATGGACCGATTGTCGGGAGCTTGTGTGCCCACTCATTGTGAGCACTGTGGGAAAAAAGAAGAGCAGTTCGAAAAATACATACTTTGCGCATTATCTGAATATTCTGTATAATACACAAAGTCACAGCACCGGAGGGACTGAAATGAAAGAGTACTCGTTCACCCAGATTAATAGAGAGTGCGGCAGCGTGTTAGACGATGCAATGAGGCAACCGGTAACGCTGTGCAAGAATGGAAAACCCAAAATCGTGATGATCCCTTATGAGGCTTACGAAAAAGCGAGCAACACTCAAGCCGCTTACAAGCTAGGGGAAGAGCCGCCAGAGGTTTCCGCCCTTCTGGATGAAGGATTAGACAACATACTGAAAGATGACGACTAATGAGACAGGGCGACCTTTTCCAATATCGTTATCTATGGGCATACCAAGCCAAACGCGGAGAAGAAGCAGGACGTAAGAGCCGCCCTTGCTGTTTGGTAATCAAGGTTAGAGATCAACTTGCACTCTTCCCATGCACGACACAAGAACCAGAAGGACAAGGGCGTATCTACCTTGAAATTCCAGACTTGGAGCGTAAGAGAGCTAATCTTGATGCGCGGTCCTTCATTGTGCTTGATGAGTTCAATATCGTTCGAGATGGACAGCTATACGACTTTGAGAGCCTTAGACCTCAAGGGCAATTCTCCGAGCAGTTCTTGCGCAAAATTGCTCGTGTCCTGAAGGATGCAAGAGCTGAAAAAAGACAAATTCAAAACACTCATCGTACGTAGGGGAGCGCAAGCTCCCTTTTTTCGTTTTGGCTAGCTTTCCAGATCCGGTGATCTAAGAAGCGGGGCGACCTGGCTTGCAAGCTCACAGCGGGATCGGCTGATCCCACTGTGCGCTCACAATCCAGCTCACTCATGTTTTCTTGAAGGGCTGGAAGCTGGCAAGCGGTGGCCGCACCCCCCAGTGTGTCACGAAGTCTCTTCGGAGACGAACTGTGCGTAAGATGAGGGTAGGCCCCTCGGAGCCGCCTTTCAGGAGGAGGTTCCAAACCACCTTAAGCCGCTGTGGTTAAGAGCCATGGTGGTGAGCGTTAAGGAAAAGGCATTCTAGAAATGTCAGGTGCGTATCAAAGGAGGCGAACGCAAGTGAACCGTTGATGAGGTGTCGAAACGGCCAGATGATGTCAAAACCAATTGCTGGGGGGTAGTTGGGACAAGCTCAGTGGAAACCTGATTATTGGCTGAGCGGCATCCGGCACAGAGACGGCGCGACCTTGATACAGGCTTATGCACGGAACGTGAGAACCTGTCGTCCGGGTGTTAAGGGAGAAGCTCAAGCAGAGGACCTGCAAGAGCCTGAGTACCAAGACCGGGCACAGGGGCGGAGCAGTCCGTAGTAGTGAGGAAAGGTCTGTAATGGACCCGGAGCGAAGGGGCTGCCCTGTTCATTGGAAATTATTAAACAACCGGGAACGGGATGATTTAATGACAAACACAAAGCCCTTCGATGTTTCCAAACAGCTTGTCTGGGAAGCGTGGAAGCGAGTTAAAGCCAATAGGGGAACCTACGGGATCGATCTCGTATCCTTGGAAGAGTTTGAGGCTGATCTGCCGAAGAACTTGTACAAGATATGGAATCGGATGTCGTCAGGTTCCTATTTTCCGCCTGCTGTTCGCAGGGTGGACATACCCAAAGATGATGGCCGCACACGGCCACTTGGTATTCCCACAGTGGGAGACCGGGTGGCTCAAACGGTCGTAAAACTGGTATTGGAACCGCAGATTGATCCAATCTTTCATCCCAATTCCTACGCCTACCGGCCTGGGAAGTCAGCAATCGATGCTGTTCGCCAGACCCGGCAGCGCTGCTGGAAGTATAACTGGGTGGTGGATCTGGACATTCAGGGGTTCTTCGATACCATTCATCATGATCTCCTGATGAAAGCAGTCAAGAAACACATCCAGAACAAGTGGGTGCTGCTTTACATTGAGAGATGGTTGAAAGCACCTGTTGTCCATCCCGATGGCATGACAGAAAGCAGAACTGTCGGTACGCCTCAAGGTGGTGTTGTAAGCCCCTTGCTGGCAAACCTGTTTCTGCATTATGCGCTGGATGTCTGGGTAAGCCGTCACTTTCCGCAGGTCCGTTTTGAACGATATGCGGATGATGGTGTCTACCATTGTGCTTCTCAAGGTGAAGCGGAAAGACTATTGGAAGCGTTAGAGCAACGCCTGAAGGAATGTCACTTATCCCTCCATCCTCAGAAAACCAAGATTGTTTACTGTAAGGATAGTAACCGTAAAGGAGCCTATCCTGAGATCAGTTTTGACTTTCTAGGTTTCACCTTCCGGCCAAGACGGGTCATGCTAAAGCATGGAGTCGTGTCCACTGGATACACCCCTGCACTTAGTCGCAAGGCCCTCAAAAGGATCAGTACGGCCATCAGGAAGTGGAAACTTCAAAGATGGAGCGGGCGTTCTATTGAAGATATTGCCCGTGTGCTGAACCCGGTTGTGGCTGGGTGGATAGGGTACTATGGACATTTCGGCAGACGGGAACTCTCTCGCATCTACAACTTGCTCGAATTTGCGCTAATCAGATGGGCTCGGAAGAAATATAAGAAGCTGCGACGTAGTTACCGACAGAGCAAAGCATTCATTGGGCGGTTGCATAAGCAATCCCCAGAGTTGCTTGTGCATTGGAAACTGTATCGCTTTGGTTGAACAGGAAGAGCCGTATGAGTTGAGAGGCTCACGTACGGTTCTGTGAGAGGCTGGGGGTGAAATTCCCCCGGCCTACTCGACCATGCCAGCTTCCAGCAAGCCGCGCCTCTCTCATTCTTCCTTGTCGTTTTAACCTGATGCAGTGCTTCAAGGGCTTGCGCCCTCACGTGAGCTAGTTCGTCGCTCCCCTGACCACAATCTTCCTCGTCCCCTGGACTGCGGGAGATCATGGACAGCCTCTCTCCTCACAAGCTCCCGCACACCCGTTTCTTAATGGCAAGAGAAATGAAACGGACCTTCCCAGACAGGAGCACATCACATGTCACTTCGTAACCTTTTGAACTCCCTTAAGACCTTCCTTGGTGGCACCTCCTTCAAGAGACAGGAAACTCATTTGGCTGCACAGCATGACCCTGAAGCGGAGCCGGTTGAAGAGTGCCTTGATGATGAGTTGGATGTATTTCAGCGGTTGGAAACGGAATTGGAAGAAGGCGAGTTTGCCTGCACCATTTGTGTTCTTGAATACGAAGGGTTGATCCACGAAGTGGATATTGACTTTCAGGAGGTCATTGAAGCGTTTAGTTTTACCGAAGTGATTGAAATACTGTCAGCTCGCTTTGATCCTGATTACTCATGGAGTGTACAGGCACGGGACTGGACCGGCGCGAAACACAGCCACAAGTATGAGCAGAGCGCAGAAGCTCTTGAAGCGCAGCACCTCGCTCATGAAGCGCAGCAAATGCAGCGCAGCGGATGCCAAGACGTTGAATGGGCCGCGTTCTGAAATCGCAGCAAAACAACGGGATCACTGAAAGGCAGAGTGCATTGCTCATAGCAACCACGGGGTGCATCTGCTAAAAGGAATTGAAAGTTTTAAAAGCAGAAGCAGCGGCGCTGAGCCAACCAGCGCATCGGGAAAGATAGGCTCTCCTGACTGAGGCAACAGCCTTGCTTTTAAACCGGAGGTGTAGAGATGTGGTTTTTACCAATTTCTGTCACGCTAAAAATTGAAAAGACCCGGTGCGCCGGCACAAACCGGTAAAGAATAGATGGTGGAAGTCCATTACATTGAAGGAGTAGCGACCCACAGTGGCCCCGAGTCATGCGGGTATGATCGTGAGGTCATACGCGAAGCGTTGACAGGTGAAGTGCAGGCTAGCCATTGAGCTGCGATAATTTAAATGTTCTGGGTGCCGACGTTCTCGGGTTTGGCGGAAGGCAACACGAGGCGGTGCGCTATATCGCAAGTGCCGTCCTCGACCCAGCGTGGTCTTAGACCCTAGCATGCACGGACATTCTTTACACGGGAGCCGGGAGGTCTCGGATACTGGCCAGAGCTGACTTCATAAAAGCTGCTGGTCCGCGATGGGAAGACGAGGAGTCGTAGCCAAAGATGAACGGTACCGAGAAGTCCGATCTCGCCATAGTAGCTAAGAAGTCTGCGAACAAAGCTGAAACAATGAAGGTGGCGGAGTAGATGGAGCCAAGGGCGGGAACCAAGGGGAATGCGAAGCAGCAAAACACGCGCCGGGCACAGGACCGGGAAAGCGTGCTAAGTGCGCTGGATCGCATACGCAACGCTGCAAAGCACAAGAAGAAGGATAAGTTCACTGCGCTCCTTCACCACATGAGCCCAGCAAGTCTGCGGGAGGCATTTTACGCAATAAACCGTGATGCAGCCCCCGGAATCGATGGGGTGACGTGGCAAGCATTTGAGGCGGAGAGTGATCAAAAGATTAGAACTCTACACCACAAGGTACGAACAGGAGCGTACCGACCTAAACCGGCTTTACGGACATACATACCCAAAGCAGATGGTCGGGAAAGACCACTCGCGATTGTTACGCTCGAAGACAAGATTGTTCAGAGAGCAACGGCAACCATATTGAACCAAATCTATGAGGAAGACTTCCTCGGGTTCAGTTATGGTTTCCGGCCAGAGCGCGGCCAGCACGATGCGCTGGACGCCCTTTACGTTGGTATTACAACGCGCAGAGTGAACTTCATACTCGATGCCGACATCCTAGGTTTCTTTGACAACGTCAATCAGAAATGGTTGCTCCGTTTTCTGGAACATCGTGTCGGTGACCCTCGTATCATTCGCCTGATCCGTAAGTGGTTACGGGCCGGGGTGCTGGAGGATGGTGTCACATCGATTAGTGATAAGGGAACTGGTCAAGGGGCGTCAATTTCGCCGCTACTGGCTAATATTTACCTGCACTATGTTTTCGATCTTTGGGCAAACCGCTGGCGACAGCGGGAAGCTAAAGGGGCCATGATTGTCGTTCGATATGCGGACGATATCGTGGTTGGCTTCGAGCACGAAACTGATGGATTGCACTTCCAGAAAATGCTGCGGGAACGACTGGGACAATTCGACCTCCAGCTCCATCCCGATAAAACCCGCCTCATCGAATTTGGGCGCCACGCGGCCTATCGGCGAAAGAGGCGGGGAGTATCGCGACCAGAAACCTTCAATTTTCTAGGCTTTACCCATATCTGCGGGCGATCCCGAAAGGGAGCATTTCAACTTCAGCGCAAGAGCAGGAGTGACCGCAGAACGGAAAAGCTAAAACAGATAAAAGAAGTGCTGCGGCGGCATATCAACCGCCCTATTCCGGAACAAGGGGTGTGGCTGAAGCGAGTCCTCAATGGTTATTTTGCCTACCACGCAGTGCCGACCAACTCTCGGTCAATCCGAGCTTTCAGGCATTATGTCAAAACGATCTGGATGCGTGTGCTTCGGCGGCGTAGCCAGAGACATAAGATGTCGTGGCAGCGAATGGAGAACATTGCGGAGGAGTGGTTACCAGTCCCGAGGGTCCTTCACCCTTGGCCTAACAAGCGATTTGCCGTCAAACACCCAAGGTAGGAGCCGGATGCGGTAGTTCCGCTCGTCCGGATCTGTGCGGGGGGCACTCAGTAATGAGTGTCCCTACCGCGAGGAGCAGTTGGACGCTGTCTCTCCGGGTCAAATTCAAATAGCAGGTAAACGGCAGGGGGCTTAGCTCCCTGCCACTCCGGTATACTAATACGAATTTCCCTAAAAATCAAATACCCCGGCTTTGAAAATCCGCTGTGATATTGGGCTTGCTCTGAAGGCTTCCAGGACACGGGCGATCTGCCGATCACACCGCGCCTTCCAGCCTTCAGAGCTGCGCGCATTTTCTCTTGACTTGTCAGTCAAACATCGCGTTTTGGCATCGGCTCCTTGCAGGAGACACGATGCCAAAACGCTCAGCTTGCCTGATCAAGTCCGTGTCGGCGCGGGGCACTGGCTCGCTTGCAGCTCGCACAGCGCCCCGCGCCTCTCATGCGAGCGTTGCTCGCGAGGCAGCTTTTGAACGTTTTCTCTTCTTCGTCGCTTGACACAGTTTTGCCCTTTCAAGCAGCTCAACCCCTAGGCCTTCTCAATCTTGGACTTTCCTGAGTTAGTTCCGGGAGATTACGGGAATTTCCGGATCTTTCCGTGAGATGCGTTCTATTATTCCGTGAGATTACGGGTCTTTCCGGGAGATCCCATGAGTTTCCGGATCTTTCCGCGGGGTTCCGGGAGATTACGGGAGTGGAAGTTGGCAAGATATGCTAACCGGAGCTGGTTAGCGGAAATTGTGCGAGTTGAAGCCAACCCGCACAACTGAACTTATTCGCACTGCTGTGCTCAACGCCTTTTGCTGCGCAAAATTGGAGTATCTTTAGGTAGGTATATCTGTGGATAAAATAATTAGGAATTTGCGCTACTTTGTATCAAAAATCCGCAGCAAGACTCGTGATCTAAATATTGAATAAAATTGTAGTTATAATAATTCTTGCCCACTGCTTAATTGTGACTGAAAAGGGGCTGGATAAAGTTGTGATAATGCTTTATGCACGTCATCACTTGTTGCGCATGGCAAATGCTATGCGGCTCTGATGGCTATTACTTTGCCGGTCATAACCATCAGAGCCTAGCAAGTACCAAACAGAACTTGGCACTCGCATAGGGAGAACCCACAACTCACAAATTGGTCGTAGCTCATCTCATGTCCGTTAACGGCTTGAGGCCTAACGCATTTCGTCTTGGAACGCGATAAGCGGAGCTATGCCTAATTTATTTATCCAAACATTAAACATCAGGGATACCCGTCTTACACGCGGGTAATCGAACAATGGCGCTTCCTTGGGGAAATGCCCGAACTCAGTTTCAGCTTGTGCGTGCGCAGGTAGAGGCAGAGCTCGGGAGAGGTGTATCTAAACGTAAGATCTTTGAGGCCCTTCGTGATGAAGGAAAGATCGATATGTCAAAAACATCTTTTTATGAGAATGTGGCTAAGGCTTTGAACCCTAAGGCTGAATTGGCTCAGGGAAGTGCCATTGTACCCCCACCCAAAACGGGGGGGAGCGGGACTAATTCACCCCCGGTTCCGCTCCTCCCATCTCAGCCAGTAGCTAAAAACCGGTTCCAGATGGCCTCCAAAATCCCCGATTACGAGTGATAGGTATAAGTAATATGAAATACGTGAACTTTGTAATGCAAGGAAAAGGCGGGGCCGGTAAGAGTTTTATTGCCCATTGTCTTGCCGAGTATCAACGTTTGAAAAATAGAAATCTTATTGCGATTGATACAGATCCAGTAAACCCAACATTTTCTTCTTATAAGGCGCTCAATTGTACTCTCATTCAAATGATGGAAAATGCCGAAATTGACCATCGAAGTTTCGATAAAATAATTGAGGGTATAATTAGCGCTGAGGACGAAATTCACTTCGTAATCGACACTGGAGCCACCACATTCCTGCCCTTGGTGAAATATCTGGCCGAAAACGACGTACTGATTCTCTTGGGCGAGCACGATTGTGAGGTTGCCATCCATACGGTCGTGAGCGGGGGAGGGGCAATTGATGCGACACTCTCCTGTATTGAGAAGTTATTCGAAGTATTCCCTGAACAGAAAATCATCATTTGGAAGAATGAATACTCAGGACGTGCAGAAAAAAACGGCAAGCCGTTCGAAGAGCTGAAGTTGTTTAAAGATAATCAGGCTCGTATTTACGCAGTGCCTACTTTAGCGCAGCGCACCGGCTCCTCCTTCAATCACGACATTCAGACCATGATCGAGCGACGATTGACCTTCTCGGAGGCAATCGTAAATGAGGGCTTTGGTCTCATGTCACGCCAGCGCATTAAGAAGGTTTGGGCTGACATTTCCTCGCAACTTGAAGCCATGGCTTTGTAAGCGTGAGCGGGGATGTGATGACAACAGCAGCTCAAATCGATGCGAATCAGTCCAATTTCGACTTTGTCGAGGACGAGAAGTCAAGAGGGCTTGAGGGCGCGCAGATCTCTTCCCTTGATGAGGTGAAGGCGCTTATTGCCAAAAAACATAGCGGAAAGTCCCTGGGATCTGATGATCCGATCTGGATGCTCTACTCCATGTTTGAGGTGTTTGTCTCTGATTTGTCAGTGCTGCTGGTGGAGGCTGAAACCCGTCTGACGGGCGAGCGCGAAAAGCTGAAAGCCATGGTGGGCGAAAGTGCCAAGGTCCTTAGCGATGAGATGCAAGGCGAGCTTTCCAATCTTGGTACTACGCTCAGTCAGATCCGCCATGATGTTGAGGTCAGCTCAATTGAGGGACTTTTGAAGCAGCAGGCTCAGTTCTCCGCTGAGCTTGGCGCTCTCACATCAAAACTCAAACGCTCTTCACTGCCGATTTATATCTTCACCGCTCTCAACTGGCTTGCCGTTGGAGCTCTCTATCTCATTATGAAGTAGGTCTGTCATGCAGTCTTCCAAACATTCAAGCTCGGTTTTCACTCGTGAGGTCAAACTCTTTCTCCTTGCCGTTCTGCTCTTAACCCCGACCGCCGCTTTTGCTGCTGGGAGCGGGGACTGGGCAACTCCTGCGGTCACAACTTTTCAAAACCTTGAAAGCGGCATGGTCAAAATCGGCACCGTGGCCGTTGGGATCGGTCTTGTCGGCTACGGGGTTTACTCTGCAATCTTTGGCGAGATGCGCTGGCAAAAAATGTTCCAGTACATTCTTGGGGCCGTCCTTATTGTCGCTGCCCCCACAGCAATCCGCGCTCTTGTCAGCGTAGGAGGCTGACATGAAAGTGCAGGACGGCGTTTATCGGCATCTTCAATCGCCCTCTACCATCTTTGGTATGCCGCCCATGTTTGCAGCTCTTGCACTGGGCGGGGTGTTTTTCATCGGCATCCTCTTAACAACGGTGATTGATCCTCCCATTGCCATGCTGCTCTGCATTTTCGCAATCCCGCCCGCGCTGATTTTCACGATCACGCTGCGCCGCAAGGATGCTCATTGTGAGGCGACACTGTTGCTGCCTCACACCTTCTTCAAGGGGAAAAAGGATCGCTGCCTTGTGGCTGGCGCTCGCTCTTTGACGACGAAAAAAGGATTGAAAAAATGAGCATCTTTGTTTCAACCGCAGCGACTTTGGGATTTGCGGGCGGCGCGGCCTTTTATGCAAACAAGTTGCTGCGCCCAGCTGATGGCGGCGGGTTTGAGCAGGACTGGCTTGCCGATGAGCTGGACTTTGATCATCTGCTTGAAGACCGCACCACCGTTGCCTTGAAGGATGGCTCCTTGTTTCGGGTGTTTCGGTTGAAGGGCGTTTCTTACGACACCATGAATATGGCAGAGCAAGAGGCCCTGTTTAAGCAACGCTCCAATATCTTGCACCAACTTGGCGGGTCTGGATCTGCTTTTCGCCTGATAGCCGTCAAACAATTAAAAGATATCTCCTTTGACTCTGAGTGGCCCTCTCCTGCCTTACGCGAGATTGGCAAGGCCGAGCAGGATCTGTTCAAACGCGCTTACACCATGGACTGGTATGTTGTGCTGGAAGCGACCACCTTTGAGACCTTAAACAAACATACCAAAACGCTGCTGTCTGGTTTTGACAGATACCAAATAGAGGTGGTTGAGGGCGCTGAGGATCTAAAGGCACACTGTGAACTGACCGCCTTTCTCACCTATCTGGTGTGCGGGCATATGCCGGAGAATGTGAAACGGGTCAGCCGCTCCATCAACGCAAATCTGCCTGCCTGTGATCTGATCATCAATAAAGATGGGACGATCCTCACGCAGACCCCGCGCAAGCACATTCACAGAACCATTGGTGTGAGCGAATATCCAGACAGTGTTTCCGGGATGATGATTTCCAAAGTGCTTGCGCTGCCAGCAGAGCTGGAAGTGACGCAGATTTGCATTCCGCTCAACACGGAAAAGACCATCCTTGAATACACCCGCAAGAAGGCAGAGCAGTTAAACGGGTTCCTCACATCTGTTTCTATGGTCGATCAGTTGGAAGCTGCCACGGAAGAGCTCACCAACAACTCAAACACCCTGTATCAGACCCAGCTCCAGTTCACGGTTCGCGCCAAATCGGAAGAGGAGTTAAACACTGTTCTGGACCAGATCTCTGCGATCTTGAACACGCGCCGTGTCAGGCATTCAGTGGAGACAGCTCCAGCGGCAAACTGCTGGTTTAACCGTCTTCCGGGCCGCAATAAGCTGGTGCGAAAATTACGTCTTTTTGACTCCAATATCGCGGCTTTGTGGCCGTTCCAGTATTCGCCTGAAGGGTTGTATTCCTCCCCATTCGGGAACCGTCCTTTGCGTTTGTTCAAGACCCCAACGGGGCAGAACTATGCGCTTCAGTTTCATGTGTTTGATAAAAAAGATGTAGCGGGCCATTACCTTTTGTTTGCCCCAACTGGCGGCGGTAAATCCACGTTTATCATGCATCTGCTAGGCGGCATCGCCAAGTTCCCAGGCGTCCCGAATTACATCTTTGATAGTATGCATGGCGCCCAGTACATGATTGAGGTGATGGGCGGACGCTATCAGTCCTTTGATACGCTTTCCCTCAACCCACTTGATTGCGATCTTTCAGATACAAACGCCCGCCAACGGGCAAACCGCATGATGCGCGTGATGCTGGGAGAGCAATACACCCAGGACATGAGTGATCAGATCAATGATGTGCTCGATATGGCAAGTGTTCTGGATGTCGGGGAGCGGACCTTCAGCAATATTTATAAGACAGCATTCCCGGTTGACACTCAGATCAAGCAAAGCTTTCAGCAATGGGTGAGCAGTGAGCGACAAGGAGCGGGGGCTTACAGCCATATCTTCAACGCCCCGCGAGACAGCATTCGCTCCTTTTTGGATCAAAGCTATCTGACCGGCATCGACATGACCGAACCGCTCAAGGATCCTCTGCTTGGTCCTGCTCTGGTGACACACATTTCCAGTGCGATTTTTGAAGCAGCTCACACCAACCGCAATGGCTTTTCCATCTTCATAGATGAGGCTGCAAATCTCCTGAAAAACAAAGGGTTCAGGGACCTTGCAAGCCAGATGTACAAAGAATACCGCAAGCTTGGCGGTGTTGTTGGCATGGCGTTTCAGTCGCCCTCAGATCTGGTCATCCATGGCAAGGAAGCCGATGGCATTATCAGCAATGCCCCAACCCTTTTCTTCATGTTCGGCTGTGGTGGCAGTGACGCGGATCTGGAGCCGTTCAACTTAAGTGAAGATCAGATTGCCTTTATTCGCGGTGAAACCGATCTGGCGGGAGGGCGACAGGTTCTTGTTATCAAGCGAGACAAAGCCTCCAGTTACAATGAGAGCACCATCATTGATGTGGATCTGACCCCTTATGGCGATGCACTGCGCTTTTATCGCTCTGGCCCGGATCCGGTAGCAGAACTTCGCAAAATTCAAGAAGTGTGGGGGGATCAATGGCTTTCTCACGTTTAACAGCAGACCAAACTCAAACGGGGATGACCGCAATGGGCTCCACTCTTGTTAAAGAAAAGACGACCTCGATCACCCAGGCCATACACTCGATCTTCAAGTCAGTCGAAGTTCTTGAAGGCGATTGTCGCCAGCTTATTTTGCATCACGGGCACACAGCTCCCCATGACTTGCACACGGGTGAATTCCAAATTTATGCAGCTGTCTACATCAACGGCGAACAGGAGCAGTTGCCTCGGGTTGAAGGCTTGGTTGTTCTGGCGACCAGAACGCCTGATGCGTTCAGCTACAAATTCATCAGCGAAGATCTTAACCCGCATGCTCGTGAGTGTCCGATTTGTGTCTTGGACTTCCTGACACCGACTAAGCAGCCGTGGGCACTCTCCTGGCGCACAGAATGCCGCAACTTCCAGCTTAACCACCATCCGTTGTTACGCATGGCTATCTGAAGGAAATTATCTGATGCCGTCTGGAGACGAGAAGATGCAAGAAAATACCGATCAGAATGTTCAGTTCAGGAGCAAGCTTGACCATGCGTTGGGTATTGAGACCCGAGTATCGGATGCAGCCAGAAATGCAGACCTGGATGGGGCTCCGCATCTGGAACAGGTGAGGACGAGCGACCTTCTCTCCCAGTTGGAACTTCGGATGCAGAACACTGCGAATTCGCTGCGCCATCTTGAAACCGTCATGCTCACGTTGCCAACAGGCAAGGGCACATTGCAGCAAAACCTTGATAGCAATGCAGCCGATCTTGCGCTGATGAAAATGGCTCTTGATTCCAAGACCCTCTACACAAAAAAACGCGATGGCTGGCTCGTGCTTGGCGCGGCAGCCATAGCCTTGGTCGTGACATTTAATAATCTGTTTAGCGACAGCTCTCAAGAGAGGGATATAGGCGGAATTGAACGCCAGCTTACCCGGCTTCAGCAAACGGTAAGATACGTTGCTGAAGAACAGGGTGTGACCTTTTTTGAATTGATCCGGGTTAGTTCGCCGCCCTCTCCTGTGATCACAAAGGTTGAACCGACCCTCCTTCCTTCCCCGCCTCTTTTAAGCCCGGCGGAAAAGCTCGTGATTACGCGTAAATCAGTGATTGAAGGGCCGGTCGTCACTTTTTCAGGAAAATCACCTAAACCTGCCACGCAAAAAGCGGAGGCCGGGCAATGAAGATCTCACGGTTTCTCGCGATCACCGCTTTAACACTGTCGCTCAGCCTGACTGCTGGGGCCAGCTTTGCCGCGCAGCCGGTCATTGATGTGAAGGCATTGGCGGAGTTCAAGAAACAACTGACGCATATGAAAGATCAGATCAAGACGCTCAAAGAGCAGCTTGATGTGGCTAAGGATGTGCGAGCTGGCGTTGATAATACGCTCAAAAGCATTGGTGAGGTCTCCTCGATCTCTATCCCGTCAATCAACTTCAGCGATATCACCGGTCAGATCATGTCGGACAATTCTTGTTTGATCCCGGACTTCGACAAGATGATGCCCAATGTCAGCTTTGAGGATGTGGACATGGGCTCGCTGTGTTCAAGGTCTGATGCCTATCAAAATGGTCTTGTGGCCGAGACAAAAGACATGGATTCCATGAGTTGGGAAGAGAAGAGTTTGACGCAGGACGCCGTCAATCAGGCCCGTGTCAATACGGTGGCCGATTCCGCGTTTAAAGGTCTGGCTCAGGCAGACATGGCGCAGGAAAACGCAGTTCAAACGCTCAAAGCGGCGCAGGAGTTAAAGAGTGCGGGCGCGTCTGCTCAAACCGTCAATGATCGCCTGCAGGTGCTTATTGAAGTGAATACCGCTCTGCTGCAAAGCCAGTCCCAGACCAATCAGTTGCTTGCACAGATGCTTAAGGTTTCGGCGGCGCAGTCCATTGTTCAGGGCGTTCCCATTGAGAGTGAGCTGGCTAAAGGCGACATGAAGAAAAAGGGAGGCTCGAAATGACCTCCCTTTGTGTGACGACCAGATCAACCGTCTTGCAGGAATTCAAGCCGGCCTTCGCGTTTTCGTTCTTCGTACATGCTTTTGTACAATTCGTCCGTATCGGGTCTGCGCCAGTTGGGAATAGCACAGCCGTCCATTGCAAAGCCAAGGAACCGAGTGTGCTTGTCGCAATAAAAACTCTCAAAGGCTTGCCAGTCCTCAGGATGCCACGGCGCAGTGTTGCCGAAGTTTCCGTACCATTTGTATTCCAGCAGGGTCAGGTCGCGGTAGCGAGCAATGGCGACCTGATCGGTACTTTGCAAGAATACCTCCCGGTCCACCTGGGCCCGAAACTTACGTTTTGTCTTTTCCCATTGAAGGATTGGAGTGGCTTTAATCTTGACCTTCCAGCGTGGAGTAAACTCAGCCTGCGCCGCTTGTTCAAAGACCTTGTAGGCCCCCTCGTATTTGGCAAGTTCGGCAGTGACCTCTTCATGGCTTTTCAGCGTGGTCCACGCCCATTTGGCGTAAGCCAGATCCAGAATTGTGGCGGCGCTGATATCAATCACAATGATATTTGTGGAGCCTGTGCCTTTCAGAGCAATAGAGCCCTTCAGATTGTCAATATCGGGTTCGGCGCGGGCCAGACTGGTAAACCCCAGAAAGGAGAGGGCAATGAGTAATGCCTGTATCAGCTGCCCGTTGATTGAAAAGTATGTCGAAAGTGGTGACCAGTACGTCAATGGTCTCATGAATATAGCCTATGATCCTATGGTGACAATATTTGCCAGTCTAGCATGTTTATGGGCGGTCTGGCAGGGGTTTAAGCTGGTCACAGGCACCACGGATATGAGCTGGGTTGTCACCCAATTTGTGTTTATTTTTTTCGGGTTCGGGGTGCTGACCGCCCTCAAATTCGGTCTTGCCGGGCAGGTCTACACGGCCACCACGACCTTGATGTTTGGCATTCCCGGCGCTCTCATGGGCGCAGGCAGTGGCACCGATGCGATCACGGGTCTGGTCTCCAATCTGGAGACTGCCTTTACGCGGCCCTTCAGCATGGGAAAAGCCATGATGAACGGAGCTGGATGGCTCGATAAGGCTGGTGTTGTCCTGTTTGTCGCCGCGCTCATGCTGCCCTTTATTCTCATGATGATTGCCTTTGTCACCCATGTGGCGATTGGCCTGTTCCGCGTCATGATCGTGTGCCTGCTGGCCCCTTATGTGATTGCCATCAGCGCGTTTCCCTTTGGCCGGGACAAGATCGGAGCCGGGATCTCAACCTTGCTGAGCGCGATCCTGACACTGGTCGCGGTCTCGCTGGTGTTCTTGCTGGTTATAGCAGGTGTGGGTTCTTTAATGCCCGCTGGTCAGAAGCTCAGCACCGATATCTTCCAAGCAGAAACATGGGGCAAATACGTTCTGGTGATCCTGACCGCGTGGTCCGGTGTAGCGCTGGTGCAAGAAGCGGTCTCGCTGGCAGGCACATTAGCGCAAGTCACACTCAATGCTGCCACTCCCGGTATGATGATGTCTGGTGTTGGACAGACGGCTGGGGCTTACGGCAAAGGCATTGGCATGGCGGGCAAAGGCGTTGCCAAGGGCTATGAGAAGCTGCGCGATATGTATGTGGGCAAGAAATCCGACTAGCAAAAACAACAGCCTGACCTTTTAACCCGAGAAGTAATCCAATGACCAAATTGTCCATCCCATCTCTCTCATTCGCCCTGTTTCTGGCTGGCTGTGCAACCAACGATGAGATGCCATATGAGCCGGTTGATACCGATCTGATGCGGCCCTCGCCTTGCGCCTGTCTGGAGCTTGATTATCAACCTCAAACCTTTGAGTGGATTGATGCTTCAAAAGCTTAGGAAATCACAGCGGCGCGAGAGCGATGAGAAGATCGAGCCTGCACTGGAACGTGCGGAGCTGGGCGCTCGCGATACCCCCAGGGGCCAGCATAAAGCTGTGCTGGAGGCTGATCCATTTGCGTACCAGAGCTCTCATCGAAGGCTGGTGTTACTCTTCAGGATCGCGGTTGGCTATGGTGTTGCCGCAACCGTTATAGCGGTGTTGTTGGCGCAAGCGGTCTCAGTCTTGGTGCCCTTGAAGACAACGCAAATTGCCTTGCTTCGCGTCGATCCAGCAGATGACCGCATCTACCGTGTTGAGCCAGTCTCTGTTGAGGTGGATGGTTTTGAATTGATGTTGGAGAAGATGGCACGGCGCTATGTGGCGCAGATCCTTGCCGTTGATCCAATCTCTCAAGCGACGCGGTTTCAGGAAGTTGCTCTTTATTCTGACCAGGACTTTTACCGTGAGTTCCTGAAGGAAAACGAGGGCCGCATCAATGAGGCAATTGAAGATGGTTTGAACCGCTCAATCACCATTGAAAGCGCCAATCAGGTTGATGCGTATGGCGGGATCTATCAGTACGCCGTTGATTTCATCCAGACAGATCGGATTGGCAGGCAAAAGCCGGAACAAGCCAAGCTTCGCGCCTATCTGGAACTGACCACACGTCCGCAAGAGGTCACCACAGTGGAGCGGTTTGAAAATCCCCTTGGCATTCGCATTTTAAAACTGGCTGTTCAGGAAAGACCGACCACATGAAGTCTTATTTCTCCCTTCTTGTCGCAACCACCTTACTTGTTTCAAACACAGCGGCCGCGCAGACAGGCTTGAACCGTGGTCCGCAAACACCAACCCAGCGGATCAATCAGGGTCAGCAAGTCGCCTCCAGTGTGTCTGCAAGCGTCCCTCAAGATGCCTTGCAACAGGCAGCAGCACAGCGGCGCGGCCAGTTTGGCCCCATGAGCCGGACCACAGTCCCACTCGGCCAGATCCAGAAGGCATGGGACAAAGCAGGCAATAAGAGCGGTGTTCATACCCAAGTTGAGTGCGGGACCTGTGTCTACCGTGTCCGCCTTCGCGAGTTCATGCTCACCGTGATCCAGCTTCCTGAAGGCGTGAAGATTGAAAACGCAGATGTGGCTGATGTGACCTTGTTTGATACGCAGGTTCGCAATGACAACACACTGGTCATCAAGCCACTGGCGGCAGGGGTGGACAGTTCGCTTCAGGTCTACGCCGAAGATGGGCAGGTCTACAGCTTCTACCTTCGCGCCGAGACGGTGAATTCAAAGCATATTCCAGACTTGCGTTTTAAAATCGAAAAGCCGCATTACACCCGGTCTGCTCTGATTGGTGTTGCAGCTGGCGGGGCTCCAAGCCCACTGATGAACATGACCTATCCTGCGCAAGTCCCGGCTACCGAGCCAGTGCCAGGCGATTACGTTAAAAAGGCCAATATTGATCCCTCCAAACTGCGCGGCTGGGGCGACTACAAGCTTTGGGGATCTGATGACAGTTTGAAGCCCGAAATGGTGCTTCGCGATGATCATTTTACCTACATTTTTTATGGCGACAAGTTCAATTCTTTGGAGCTCCCAACAGCCTACGTGGTGGTTGATGGCATTGATGAACTGGTCAATACGCGCCGGTCAGGCTCCACTTACATCGTTGAGAGCACGAATAAACTTGTGACTTTAAAGTCCGGCCAGTCCTTCATGTGCATTGAATACAAGGGGAGCTGACATGAGTGTATGTGAGTTTTTTCTTGCAATGTCGATCAGCTTTGGCGGGGCTTGTGAAGCTGTGCCTGCGCAATCGCGCGGGTTGCCACCAACTGATCCTGCGGTGTTTGAGTACAAACGTCCCCCGGCACCTAAACCGGTTGCACCTCCTGCGCCACTGCTGCCACGCATCATTATGGCCCCGCCAATCATTATAGAAAAAGAAGTCAGTAGGGACGCACCACCAAGGACGATTATCAAAAATAAATATGTGACGATTGAGAGGATTGCCGAACCGCAAGACCTGAAAGATCCTGACCCGTTCGAGCTGGAGTTACAGGCTGCTCGTGCTGCACGGTTTGGCTCGCAAGGGTTCATAGGTGCGGGCGGTGTTAAAGCCAATGGGGCTGGTGCCAATGTTCCAGGTCTTGCTGGTGGTCTTGCAAAGACAGCGGGCATGAATGTGGCTTCAGCCGGGGCTGATGTTGCTGGGTCCCTCAAAGCGCCAGAGGGAATTGATCCAGAAAACAGCACCTACCGGGCGTCGGGGCGCATCTCTACCAGTGCCGTTGATAACAGCCGGATTGTTGCTGCCGATCGCTACATCACCGGCATCATGGAAACGGGCATTAACAGCCAGCTTGCTGATGAAGGTTCGGTTGTCATTCAGGTGAGCCGGGACGTGTTCGGGTATCACGGCTCCAATATTTTAGTTCCAAAGGGCAGCCGGATGATCTGTCGTTATGAGAGCGCCAAGAAGGTTGGTCAGACCCGGATTAGTTTTACGTGCGAGCGTATCTTGCTGGCTGAAAGCCGCGCCGAGATCTATCAGCTCAAGTCCAAAGTGGGCGATGCACAAGGGTATGGCGGCATGTCCGGGCATGTCGATAACCGGTGGTGGGAAAAATATGGCACGGCCATTACCACCGTTGCCATTGGTGCTGCTGTTGAATCGGCAGTCACGCTTTCCTCTTCCTATGGTTCAAAGAATTCCGACACAGTCTCTTCTGCGCTTTCGGGCATTTCAGAAAATGTGGGCGAACTGTCGGCTAAATTTTTGGAGGACACGGTGAATTTGCGCCCTGTCATCCGAATATCCCAGGGCACCAGAGTTCAGATCAGACCTGAAAACGACTGGTACCTGGCACCACCTACCCAGCAGTAATAAGGGTTTTTTAGATGCGGAATATTTTAAGACTTAGTGTGGTTGGGGCCATGTTGCTGACAAGTACAGCAGCAGGGTTTTCCCAAACAGCCCCGCCACCAACACCCACACAGCAAGCTGCACAAGCTGGCAAACAGAACACGAGCGCGGCGCAGGCCACCGCGGCGCTCAAAGAAAAACTGTTTGCCGTTTCTGTGAAGCAGAAAACGCCAATCTTTGAAGGTAAGGCCGTTGAGCTTGCCTTAAGGATCAAAAAAGCACCTGAGTTCACCACTGCGGTGAACAAAAACGAGGTGTCTGTAGCTGGTGTGAGCGCAGAGGGTTTCTCCCAATATGTCATGCATGATGGGAAGAAGATCGGGCAAGCTGTGCTCACACGCCTGACAAAGGGCGAGCGCTTTGTTGAACTCAATGCGGAGAATTTTTCTTCCCAGTTTGATGTCAATGATGAAGCCATTAATCCAGAAGAAACGCTGGATGTATCGGGAAATGAGGAAGAGCTGATTGCAGCTTTAAAGAAGCTCAATTCAGATGAAGAGGCAGGCGAGGACAAAGACAAAGATAAAGAAGGCGAGCGAGAGAAGACCGAGGACGCCGAGCGTGATGAAAACGGTGGATCTGGAAATGGTTCTGGCCCCTCTGGGGGCGGTGATAAGCCCGAGACAAATGGTTATGAAACTCCAGAACGTCGCGAGATTGATGACAAGGATGCACCTGAAGACGTGCCCGAAGAGGTTCGTCTTACAGGGGAAGGATGCACGCCGGTCATCGACCGCAATCAGAATCTGATCCTGATGCAGTCCAAAACCCAAACTCTCAAAAAGGGAGTGGTGGTTGAAGAAAGCGCCTGTTCCAACAACGGGGTTAATTTTGCAATTCAGCACAGCTCGGCTTCTTGCGACGACAAGATAGATCTGAGTGCAAAAATCGCCAAACCTCAATTTGTTGAGTACTACATCAATGACAAAGTGGAACGCATCCAGCTATCCGAATGTCAGCCAGATCCTGAAACCACGTTCTCAATTTTCGAACAAGACAGCTGCCCGCTAGATATCGATCTGGATAAAGGGGAAGCCTACGTTGAAACGTCACTGGTTTACACGGACGGTAACAACAATCTTCAGGTCGTGCGCACTTGTGAGCGCTCAGCTGAGGCTGATCCTATTCCGATGAGCCAGGTCGCGGACGGGTGTTCCATCCGTCATGATTTTGCAAATTCCCTTTCAACTGAAATGGCTATGTGGACTTATGAGCGGGAGGGTCAGTACTTCCAGGCCTCGCCGTGCAGCACGACAGAAAACACTTATCCGCATGAGCAGGTGTTTAAGCAGAACGGCGTTGAAGTGTGCCAGATCATGGTGGATCTGAGTGGGCGCAGGGCAATCCCGCAATACCGGACGCAAATCACCGTCAATGGTTCATCGCAGTACATTGATCAATGTACACCAGATTCATCCGCGTCCATTGATATCAAATCCACGAGTGAGGGGTGTCTCAATCCAGCAGAGTTTAATCACGATATCACAGCGGGTGTCTCGTACGGACTTGAGCGGTTTTACTATGAAAACCCAAGCCGGGTCTATGTAAGTGCCTGCCAGCAGGGCGGCACAAGCTACGTTCACAATGTGGATGTGTCCTCATGGAAGTACAATGATGAGGAGCTGAAGGCGCAGCCTTTGTCGAGCGTCACTATCAATGTGTCTGGGCAGACCTATCCGATTGCCACCAATATGCTTTTGCCCGGTGCCCCGGAGGTAGCCTACAGTGAGGAAGACATTGAAGAAACTCAGGATCTTGCAGGACGTTACTATGAGGGCTGCAACGCATTTATTCCGACAAAACGTAGTAAAGTCTTTGAGCGCCCGGATGGAACACGTCATGCCGTTGCAATCGGTGCAGGCACGCCGATTGATGAAGGTGATCAATGTGTCCGTGAAACGGAAACCATTGAGCGATGGTACGAGGCGCTCGTTACACGTAACGATAATACGGCACGATCATCCGTGGAAGATGCGAATGGGAAGGTCATTAATTATCCAGGAGGAGATGGGTACGATTCATACCATGAAAATGGTCCATATGCCGCTGCGAGCGTAAAGCACGCCAATAGAAATACTTATTGCGAAAAAGCGATCATCACAGTTCTAAATAAAACTGAGATAGTACAACGGATGACTATTACAAATCCAGACAAGACAGTTACTTACACAGAATGGGTTAATCTGGATAAAAGATCGAAACAATCTTCTAAATCGGTGATGAATTCATACTTTGGTTGTTGAATATATTTGACAAAAGCTGGCGCGGGGAGCTGCGTCAGTGCTTCGTGAATTCGTAAAATAACGACAAATCAAACAGTTGATAGGTGTTCAGACCGTACCCCGTCTGAGCAAACGGGTAAGCTATGTCTAATGTACTCATAATGAAGCTTATGGAACCTTTATCTCAGATCTACTCTGATCCTGACGTGGTGGAGCTACGCCAGATGCGGCCTGATAAGCTTGTGCTGGAGCATCGCAAGTCGGATCTGCTGCAACTTGATGCGCCAGGTATTGGGTTCAATCAGATCCGGCGTGTGTGTCAGGCGCTTGCCAACTACAACGGATTGAAGTTTTCCGAAGACAAGCATCCCAAGCTTTCTGTGACATTACCTGAACGCCACCGCTTTGAATGTCTGGTTGGACCAAGCACGCTCACCGGCCTGTCCATGGCAGTGCGCTGCAAGCATCCCTATGAGGTCAAATTCGAGGACATGGGGCTTCGCCAAAAGATGATCGATTACATCAGTGAGGCCATGAGCAAGCGCTGGAATATCGCGATATCCGGCTCCACCAACACAGGCAAAACCACCCTTTTGAACAAACTGCTTGGTATGCTGCCCGCCCATGAGCGTGTGGTGTCTTGCGAGGATACGCCAGAGCTTGAGATTGAGCGCTTCTGGAATGGATCAGCCCTGTTTGCAGCACGTGATTCCTCGCAAGGGGCTGGCCTTCAAACATGGCCTCAGCTCTTTGATCACAAGATGCGTATCTCACCAGACCGCATCATCTTCTCCGAGATCTCCGTTCAAAATGCCTACTCTGCTTTGAACGTGCTCAACACCGGAGCCAAGGGCTGGATGTGCACCATTCATGCCGATAGCGCACAGAAGGTCGTGGACCGGTTTCAGTCCAATATCGATTTGTCTGGCGGGGTAACAACCCCCATACGCGGCTACTTCAATTCGTTGGTGGATGTGATTTTTCACATCACCCGCTTTGAGCGCGGCGTGCGCCATATCACCGACATTTATGAGGTCAAAAACGACCGCTTCATCCTCAAAGACGGGAAACTTCAGTGATGCATGTCTTTCCCCGAATTGTCGCGCTTATTTCCATTTTTGCCTTTATAGCCGTCACGCTTGCCGGTTGGTATTACACGCTGGAATTTGACCCCACCAACATGGAGTGGTGGAAATGGCTTTATGCCTACTTCCAACAAACCAATGAACTCCCAAACACCATCCTGATCCCGTTTGGTGGCGGGTTCATCGCCATGATTTTAGTCATGATCGCTGGCCGGATCGTCATGGAAAAGGCCACCAGTTCAACCATCTCTGGAAATCGAGATTCAAAGTCGCTGCACGGCACGGCCCGGTTTGCGGAGCGTAAGGAGGTCGAGAAAATGGGCCTGTTGCGCGGCAAAGGGGTTATCGTTGGCGGGTTTGAGGAGAAAAACGGCTCTACATCGGTGCTGCGCCATAACGGCCCGGAGCATGTGTTTGCCTTTGCTCCGACCCGTTCTGGTAAGGGTGTCGGGGTTGTTGTTCCAACGCTTCTGACCTGGCCCGGAAGCACCATTGTGCTCGATATCAAGGGCGAGAACTACGCGAAAACCTCAGGTTGGCGCGCCTCGCAAGGTCAGAACGTATTTTACTTCGAGCCGACCGCGGTCGAGGGCTCGGCCCGCTATAATCCCTTAGAAGAGATCCGCTGTGAGAGCGATCATCAGGTTGGCGATTGCATGAACGTTGCCAAGATGATCGTGGACACCTCCGGCAAAGGCCTCAAAGACTTTTGGGAACAAGAAGGGTTCTCGTGGCTGTCTACCGCAATCTTGCATGTGCTTTACCGGATCCGCAATGAGGAAAAACGCACGGCCAGTCTGGGAGATGTTCTTCAGTTTCTCTCCGTAGGAGATGACGATCCCTCAGCCGATCCTGCCGTAAAGCTCGATGAACTGGTGAAGGCAAGGGCCAAGGGCAAGAAGGGTGATGACGATGGTTTTGAAAAGCTGTTGCTCGATATGGAAAGTTACGAGCACAACAATGAGGGCGCGAACACGGAAGTGCGGCGCGGCGCATCACGGATGCGCAAACGCTCAACCAACGAGCGCTCTGGTGTGTCGTCAACGGCAACCGCACAGCTTGCCATTTTTGCAGACCCGATCATTGCCAGGAACACGTCCGCTTGTGATTTTACCATTGATGATCTGATGAATGCAGATCAACCGACCAATATCTATATGGTCTTATCGCCTGCCGAAATCGGCCGCATGAAAGCGCTTATTCGCATCATTTTAAACCAGATGCTGACGCGCCTGACCTCCAAAATGTCTCATGTTGAGGGCGAGACCCTTTACAAGCACCGCATGCTTTTGATGCTCGATGAGTTCCCCCAGCTTGGCAAGCTGGATATCTTTGAAAGCTCGCTGGCCTTCATGGCCGGTTATGGTCTCAAAGCCTTTTTGATCGCGCAGGATATTACGCAGCTTCAAAGCGCGTACACCCGCGAAGAAAGCATTATTTCCAACTGCCATATTCGCATTGCCTACGCTCCCAACAAGATTGAGACCGCTAAGGTTCTTTCTGACATGGCGGGCAAAACAACGGTCGTGCAACGCAAACGCTCCGTGTCCAAGAACCTTGATCGTTCTTCCACCAGTGTCTCAGAGAGCCTGTCGGAAGTTGCTCGCCCTTTGATGACACCAGATGAGTGCATGCTTTTGCCGGGGCTTGAATATGACGAGGACGGCAAAGTTACCGGTCCGGGCAAAATGCTGATTTTTGCCGCAGGCAAGCCGACCATCTACGGCCAGCAGTTTTTGTATTTTCAAGATGAAGAGCTGAACGCCCGCTCCAAAATGAAACCATCGGGAAATGTCAAAGCTGGAGGCAGCTTGAGGGAGCCAGCGGCAGCAAAATCTTGACCGGCTTATGACTCCGGCTGACTGCGCTCAGACACAGACCGGGTCACACTTTAAATTCCATTTCTTCGCCATTTAAAACAGGGAGAACCTGCCATGCAAAACTTAGAAAATGAACATGAGGTGCAGCCTACAAAAGAAGCACCCTTGCCGACCTCAGGCATTTTCAGTGACCCTATCAGTGATAATCGGGAGTTTTTCGTAGACTTTGATATCCCCCAGAAGCCAGGCCACAGCGTTTCCATTGATGCACATCCCGATGATGAGCAGGTCTGGGCGCATTATAGCGCGCCCGATGCTAAGGACTACCGGTCTCGTCCCATTGATAAAAGCTGGTTCGTTAATGCTGGAGACAAGCTCTACTACAACGCAAAAGAAGATGCTCTTGTTGAGTACAGCAAGGGAGACAACCCAGCGGTGATGGAGCGCCATTCTGTCAGCTTCAATCTCATTGAACAGCAGAGCGAAGTGGCAGTAGGTGTTGGTCTGTCTAAGGGTGATACTCTCGTTTATGATAAGGCGGCACGCAGAAAAAGCCGTGAACGCACTTATCTGGCCGTTCCTTACGCTGAGCGAGATCAGGCCAAAGAGCTTGGAGCCAAGTGGGACCGCAAAACCAAGAGCTGGTTTGCCCCGAGCGCTAAAGTCGTGCAGGCCACCAGAAAATGGTCGGTGGAAGGTAAAGCCCCCAAAGCAGAGCAGAGCCGGGAGCCGCAGCAGGAATTCAGCGATTGGGTCAAGGCCAGGGGGATGGACCTGAAGGGTTTGGCAACCATGGACGGTAAATGGCACCGTATTGCTATTGTTGGAGAGAGGGAAAAGAACGCCTCCTATCGCGGCTTCCTTGAGGGCGGCGTTCCAAACGGGATGCTCAACAATTTTAAGGGTGAGCAGGATAAGTGGGTTTTTACCGGACAGCAGCTTTCAAAGGATGAGGTCGCCCGCGCTATTGAAGCTGGACAAAAAGCTAAAAAGGACCGGGCTGAAGATCTTAAGCTTGAACAGCAGGCCACCGCGAAAAGAGCCTATGGGATCTGGTCCAATCTAAAAGACTGGGCCAAGCCGTCAAACTGCGAGTACTTGAAACGAAAAAACGTCCTTGGCTATGGGGTCAAACTCGACAAAGACGGCCGCATGGTCGTGCCGCTGCGCGATACAGATTTCAAGATCCACTCCCTGCAGTTTGTGGGCGAGGAAAAACACTACCTCAAACATGGCCGCAAAGAAGGCCTGTTCCATGCAATTGACCCAAAGCGCTACCTCAATGACGAGCGCCAGCCCACGAAGGAAGACACGCTTGTCTTCACAGAGGGCTATGCGACCGGCGGGTCGGTTCACAAGCTGGTGGGTAAGCCAATCATTGTGACCTTCGATGGTGACAATCTGGTCAAGGTTGCCAAGGCCATGCGCGAGAAGTTCCCTGATGTGACCATGTTGTTTGCAGCTGATGATGATCATCACTTGCCGAAGCGCGAAACCCCTTTGCCCAACAAGGGGATGGAAAAGGCGGTTGAAGCAGCAAGAGCTGTTGGCGGCTATGTGGTTGCCCCTCCCTTTACCAAAGCTGAAAAAACCAAAGGTCTGACGGACTGGAATGATCTGTGTCAGGAGCGCGGCCAGGACAAGACAACTTACCAGTTCATCACACAGGCGCGGGCGGCGCTGAGCAAAAACAATGAGCGTGAGCTTCAAAATGAGGCGACAAAATCTCCAAAAAAAGAACAAGAAATGGAGATGGCGTAATGAAGACTGGCAAGAAAAAAATTGAGATCGGCAGAGGAAACAGAGAGAGCACGGCTGCGTTTAACATCTACCTGCCGAAGTCTGTGATTGCAGATATCAAGGAGCGAGCCGACAAAATGAAGTGGAGATACGGCCACTACGTGGCCTACGTTTATGAAAACGTCTCTCATCCAGATCCCTCAAAAATGACCGCCATTGATGAGCTGAAAAAGATCAATCACGACCAGGCGCGGCTTGGGAACCTGTTGAACTCCGGGTTGGCTGATGCTGCGACAAAAGCCAATCATGAGGAGATGGAAAAGCTGCTGCGGGATATTCGCGATACGCAGGCCGCTTTGAAAGCAAAAGTACGAGCGCTCTGACCCATGATTGCACACAAGGTAGGCCGCAAGTCCGGCGCAAATTCATTCAAGGCTCTGGCGCGTTATGTGGCAGGCGCGCGCGAAGACAATGAAAAGCTAGGGGATCTTTGGATTGAAAATTGTGAGCTGGCAAGCACCAAGGAAGATCTGGACCTTGCCATTGTCGAGATTGAAAATACGCAAGGGCATAACACCCGCGTAAAGGGCGACCGCTCCTATCATCTGGTGATCTCGTTTGCTGAAGGGGAAGTGCCCGAGCTGGAGGTATTGAGGGACATTGAAAAGTCCTTTGCCAAGGCGCTTGGGTTTGAAGAGCATGAGCGCATTATCGGCACCCATACCAACACGGACAATTACCACATGCACGTGGCGATCAACCGGATCCACCCGGAAACCTACAAAGTTCATACGCCTTATTATGATTTTGATGCGCTGGAGAAAACCCGGCTTGAGATGGAGCTGAAATACGGACTGACCCGGACCAACGCCAAGGGCGAAGTGCTGGACAAAGCAAACCCCAAAGCGCGGGACTATGAGGCCAACACGTATGAGGTGTCCTTCTCCACCTATGTGAAGGATTACAAGGACGAGCTGTTGAAGATCCGGGAGACTTCCAAGACGTGGCCCGAATTCCATGAGGGCATTGCAGCCTATTCGCTTGAGCTCAAAAAGCGGGGCAACGGCTTTGTGTTCAAGGAACTGGACGGGCCGCGTATGGAAAAAGCCAGCACTGTTCATCGCGACTTTTCTAAGAAGTCTATGGAAGACAAGTTTGGTCCTTATCAGGCCCCAACCAAAGAGCTTGATCCATCCAAGCGCAAAGATCGTTATGAGCGCAGACCGCTGAAAGAGCGTCACAAAAACACAGAGTTGTGGGGCAGTTACAAGAAGCAACTGGGCAAGAAGAAGGGCAAACACAGCTGGCGCTCTTTCCTGAACGCCCATGTGCAACTCAACCATGCAGCCGTTGAAATGCTCAAGGGAGAGGAGGCCATGCTGTCCCTGATGGGACTTGGGTCAAGACGACAACCAAAGCAGTTGAAGGAGCGTTTGAAACGTCAGGGGCAACGAGACAAAACAACACAAAAGAGCAAGGCCACAGGCCGGGACAGATAGGCAGAAAAGCGCCCTGCCCGTTTTGCTGGTTGGTCCTCGTGGCGTGGAGGAAAAAGCAAGACTGACAAGGCGAGAGTCATAAGTACAACGGTGGGAACATAATCGCTTTTGCGGCCAGTGGAAACCATCATTTTCGTAGTAACGAAAACTCGAATGAGATCGATTGAGGGAGGGTATTGAAGTGCGGACGATAGTCAGAGCGCAATTGCAAAAGAGCAAGACCACAGGCCGGGACAGATAGGCAGAAAAGCGCCCTGCCCGTCTTGCTGGTGGTGCTAGCAGCAAGACAAACAGGGCGCAGAGCGGACGTTCAGGACACCGCGTCTTAGTGTTTACGGAAGCGGGCAATGAGATCGATTGAGGGAGGACCATTGAATTGAGGGCGATAATCGGAACGCAATTGCAAATTGTTATGGCGCAGTTCTGTGGGCGGATGGGAGGCCATGTAATGGGCCATGATGTTGGTTCCCTCTCGTTCATCACCAATGCTGCCAAAGACCTGACACATACACTCTTTGCCAAGCAGCTTTTGAGAGAACTCATCGGCGCGGTATTCAGCCATGCGAGACGTCAGGTCCGGGATGCGGTTCCCCAGACCAATAATCAGGCTGCAAGGATAGAAGAAGAACATCACGGCCAGATTGAGGATAGGAACGCGGATAAACAGATTTGCAAAAAACAAAAGCACATTGAACGGCGTGAAGATTGCAGAAGAGATTATCGCGTGTTTTGTATCCCAATACCGCAAATGTGCGATCTCGTGAGCAATCAGGCCCGCCAGTTCTTCCAGTCCGCGCTTGCGGAATTTGGTGTCGTAAAGAGCGCCTCTATGGATGGCAATCCGGTTGCGGCCATAAGCAGTGGCATTGTAGCCCTTGTCGTCAACCACACGCCAGACAATGCGCGGCAGTTTGATGTTCTTGGCATCAGCGCTGTGTTGAAGGTACGCAAAGGCAGCTTCAATCTGGTCCAGTTCGCGCTGCGAGGCACGGCGTGCGCCCAGCTTGATATCGCTGAAAAACTCAGAGACCCCCGGTATCAAAAACAGGATCAGAACGAGCGTGATCTGAACGCAAAGAACGAACAGCTCGTTTACGTGGGGAACAGGGAACGGGAGCAAGGCATAAGTATTGATGGCGGAAGTAACGGGGATCATCGCATAGAACAATATGAAGAAGGCAGGCGCGAAAATAACGGTCCACGAGATAAACCAACTCAAATCGATAGCTATGTGTCTGAAAATACTGCGCATTTGAACCACCCTCCATTGGCTCTATTCTACAAAAACCTGAGGTTGTACTCAATTAACTTCGCCCGTGTTCTTACTTTGTTCACAGCTAACTCAAGTATAGTTAATGCAGATAAGTAAGAGTTACGATTATCAATAATGTGAGAGATGAAGAGCTTGAAGTATTCGTCGTGACACGAAAACAACCCCTTAGGAACCTCATGGGATTTTACAAAAGAGCCATGACTAAATGACCGGATTACGGCGCTAACATGTGCGTAACATACAAAGTGATTAGGTTTCTACTTTTGGAATGGCAGGGAGATTTGTACTATTTGAATGAAATTTAAATCAGCTGAAACAGCCCTCTAGCGTGATCTAAAGATCACCCGAGCGGCCAGATGTTTCTATCAAGGATGAGAGCAATCGGGGCACTGCCCCTTAAAAAAGAAAACCCTGGAAGCCAGAGGCCACCAGGGGAGAACAACATAGAATTCAAGATCAGCACCTGAATTTCTATGTTGTCCTCCCCAAAATTGCAAGAGTGAAGACCGCATTATTTTTTGCGAACGGGATTGTTCACTCTGAATTTGGCCCAAAGCTTCCGTTTTAGACGGAATTTTTGGAATGCAGATTGATACTTTTATGCCTGAACAACCAGCAAGACTGTTCGGGATTGGCAACACATCGCGCCAGCAAAATGAATGTGCTGAAGCGGCAGCAAAAACCTTTAACGGATTGCGGGAGGGCGTGAGCCGCTGGGAGCCTCTGTCTCTTGTAAAGCGCTTGCAAAGCGAGCTGGGCCTAACTGCCACGCATGTTGCACACCTTGAGTTTCTGGTGGGCTACACCCGCGATCAGGATTGGAGCTATGGCAGTAATCCGATTGTCTACCTGACCGTCAGTGCGACCGCCAACAAGCGCGGCATCTCAGAGCGACAGGTTTTAAATATAGAACGCGCCTTGAACCGGGTTGGTTTGGTGTGCTGGCATGACAGCGGCAACCAACGTCGCTACGGCCACCGATCTAAGACCGGTGAGCTGAAGGAAGCCTATGGTGTGAATCTGGCGCCGCTGGCCGCCCTCTATGACCGTCTTCTAGGCTTGGTTGAAGAGCAGGAGCAACGGGCGCGGGTCTGGAAGCAGGAAAAGGCAGCGGTGCTGCTTTGCAAGCGTGTTTTGCGCGAACAGCTCACGTTGACCCCCGGCCATGCAAGTGCTGATCAGGCTATGGGCCTGCTGGCCTCGCTTCCAAGGCGCGTTGAAGCTCGGGTGACAATCACGCAACTGGTTCAGTGGAGCCAGCAGATGAATGATCTAATCGAGGCGTTTGAAGAGAACTCTCAAGACGAAGGCGAAACTGGACCACTAATAGGCGGAGTAGCTCAGTTTGAGCCGCTTGAAACAGAGCATCACAAAGACACGCAAAACAACATTGGCCGGAAGAATACTTCCGGCAGGTCGGAACTATATTTCCGACACATAAATACAAATAATACAAAACCAACACTTTCTAACGAAAGAAGTAATAGGCGGACATTGCCAACCGGCAATGACTTGAAGAAACCCCCGTCCGCTAAAGCGGTAATGGCTCTTGAGAAATATAAGCGTGAAAGCAAGGCTCATACTCGTCAACACCTGAATGCATTTGCGGACAGGTCCGATCAACCTCCCCTGCCCCAACTTGAACAGCCCTCGCTACCAACGCCTTTCTTCGGTTCGGGCATCGAGCATATTACCCTCAAACAGGTTATGGCCTGCGCCAGCCCCATGCTGCGCGATATGATCCGCAATGCCTCAAAAACGGGTGGAGCCGACTGGTCTGCTGTCGTCGAGGCGGCAAAACTGGCGGCGGGTTATCTGGGGATCTCCGCACCGGCCTGGCAGGACGCCCGCGACAGGTTGGGAGCAAGTGCGGCCGCAACAATTGTTGTGATTGCCGAGCGCAGAAGCACCGATCCGAAGACAACGATCAACTCATATGGTGGGTTTGTTCGCGGCTGTGTGGCCAAAGCTCAGGCTGGCGATCTGCATCTACACAAATCTGTTTTCGGACTGCTCAGCAAGGGAAACCTTGATGAATAACCCTGTCAGAAATCGGCTGTGTTGCCGCTGGTCGCTGTTAACGACAAGGGATCAGAAGCTCATCAAACCACTGATTTTACTGCTTCGTGCGTAAAATTGGCGTGGGCAGGCACAGCACAGAGTTCACAAAGCAAGGACGCGGCAAATTGAGACGAGAAGGGGAAAAAGAAATGACTGGCACCACTCAGCACATACTCAGTGATGACAGAATTCGGCAATTAGAACAGGAATTCACAAGAGCTATGGCGCAGGACGGAAAGCTCTTATTTCCGGCAAATGCGATGCTTGGGCATCGAAACAGGATCGAAAGCAGAGCCCAATCGTTAGGGGCCGCGATCACGGCGGAAGGTTGCGAGGCAATGGTACTGGCCTGTTACGCGAATTACCCTTCCACGCCCAGGGAAGATACCGTTGAGATGATCCAATTAGTCGATATGTTCCTGACCAATCCCGCAATAAAACGTCATCGCAAAAAGTGTTTCCCGCATAAGGCAAAGGATTGAACCAATGAAGAAATACGTCTCTCTTATCGCAGCCTCAATGCTGCTTGTGGCCTGCCAAACCACAGCCCCTGTCACCGATGAAAACCCACCAAGGGCAACCACTCAAAAAAGTGCTCAGCAAGTCTCGGCTTATCTTGCCAAGGAGTTCTGTGAGCAGGGTTATGAGATTAAAACTCAATCCAGCAAAAAGTTAATTGCAACCAAAGTGATGGATCCAAAAACCGAGGGGCAGAGATACTATGCGGATCGCTCAGCCGGGCTTCCCCATCATAAGCTGAAAGTGGAGTTCGCGAAGACAAAAGACGGAGTTGAGGTCATAGGTTGGACTGGAATACTCATGAACCCGGGAACCGCGAAGCAGCATGATTTTTCCGTGGTATCGTCAGCAGATGGTCAGCGATTGCAGGGCTTGCTCAATAAGGCGGCACGGTAGATTTTTATATACACATTTGAAACAGAAAAGGGGGAGCTTTTATGACATTGCCATCACTCGTTCTCAACCGCAGTTTTATTGGCGATTTTACAAAAGCCCCTGCCCCTTGTTTTGCTCTTGGCTTTGTTGAAGTAGAAGGCCGCAGAACAGGTTTTCTAGCCATGCGCCCAGACAGAGTAATCCCACCAGCGGCCCTTGCTGACGGGATTGGATTTGGTCACAGGTTATCGGAAATACAGGACCACACGTTGTGCCAGTTTGTTTTCAATATTTACGGCTTTGGCCAGTACTCAACTCTGGTTAATCCGGCCAACCTAATGGTGCGGCATGTTCTTGAAGTAATGCTAGAGCGGAAGGACTATTTCTTTCTCATTGTCAGCTCAGATAATAGTGTTTCCGTATTTCGGTCCAATCTTGGTGAAATAGATCTTGCGGGTCTTCGCGAAAACTTACCTGTGATGAAATCAGCAACAACTAGCGAGTTAGCCTATGAGAGGGGTGTTCGAGCATTTCTGCGATCACCAGAACCGCCAAGTGTTCATTTGAATTGGGTGTGCAGAGATAATCCCGAATACGTTAATGTGAATGAAGATCCGCTGGTATTGACCTCGGCTTAAAGGGGGCAGGAATTGGAGTGCTAGAACTATGACAAAGTCGAAAGAAAATTGTGCGGAAGGCTTTGATTTGCTTGTCGGGCATAACTTGAGGGTGGTTCGGAAGAAAAAAGGCGTAAGTCTTGTGACGCTGGGTGAGGCCATTACTCTTTCTTATCAGCAACTTCAGAAATATGAGAACGGAACAAATCGAATTTCTGCTGGTCGCCTCTATCAGGTAGCCTGTTGTCTTGGGGTTCCAGTCGAAGTGTTTTTCACTGGCGCTGAGAACTTAGAAGAGTACGTCAGAATTGAACGGCTTGAGAATGAACCGCAAACCTATTTTGCAAGTTATAGAACCTACGCTGGAACGACCCGTCGGGAGAATCTGGAAGCAGAAATTGAAGAGGTGTTGAACATCGGGAATAACCATCTCGGTTAACGTATCCATGAGTTGCTCGCCCTTAGTGTTAGGAGCGTGCTTAAACTAAGGGCACGAATCTATGTTGGTCTAATTCTCTGCCTGCGCTGGGTTATCCCTATTAGTAACACTGATATTGTACTGAAAATCCGCCTCCGATTATGAAATTTAACTTTTCAAAAAATGTAGCAATATCAAATACTTAAAACAATTTCGTCCATACCAATAATAGTTTCATACCGTATTAGTTAATTTTTGTTTACCAAAAATAGCTTGCACTATTCAAATAGTGTGGGTTTTATTGACAAATAGCGGATCAAATCAACACTGGAACTGAGTACATGCTCGCGACCGAGTCAGATACAGAGACCTATGAAGACCTGGATCAGATGCAACGGGATTACCAGGCTCTAACTACCACAATTTCGCGGCTATCAGCTGAGAATAACCGACCTGATAGCGTGAAGCGCCTCCGTCTGTTCTCTCAGACTGAAGTGGCTAATTTGATTGATATCTCCAGATCTTACGTTGTGAGGGTTGCCGAGGAACTTAATTTACAGGTTGAAATCGTCGGTGGCCGTAATCAGCGGTTTTATACACTGTCTGATATTAATCAGATCCGACAGTACCTTGGCAAGAAAGCTGGTGATCTTGAGAAAGCACGGGGGTATGACCCACGCCGGCGCGGCACTGAAGATCTCAGAGTTATTGCAGCTGTTAATTTCAAGGGAGGCTCCGCCAAATCAACCACTAGCGTTCACTTTGCCCAATATATGGCCCTGCGCGGCTACCGGGTGTTAGCTATCGATTTAGATCCGCAAGGATCACTATCCGATATGTTCGGTTGCGAGCCTGTGCGACTGAAAGAAGATGACAGTCTTTATGCAGCCCTTCGGTATGAAGATACTCTGCCACTATCTCAAGTCATTCGAAAAACCTACTTCCCAAACCTCGATCTATGCCCTTCTGGGCGCTGGGTTTCAGATTGGGAATTTGACGCGCCAAGGGTAGCGACAGAGCTGAAAATACATGAGCAGGGATTGCGTAGTGATTACAACGCAGTTACAGAACAGCTTGGCGATGACTGGCTTCAAGAAAGCGAACTAGATAAACTGACGCGGAGCGCGGCGCATCTGGAAAATGAAATTACCCAATGTACCTTGCAGCGTTTTTTCTTTCTTCGCTTACAGCTGGCCCTAGCAGATGTTCAGGATGATTATGATATCGTGGTTTGCGATACGCCGCCAAATCTTGGCTACCTGAGTAATGCTGCGATTACAGCTGCAAATCATCTTCTGGTCACGGTTCAGCCACAGATGCTGGACTGCGAGTCTATGGTCCAGTATCTCAGCACAACCATAAACCACCAGTACCAATACAAGGCCGCGATTAAGAACTTCCTTGGGCCTGAGCTTGTTACTAACAAAACTCTCAACTACTTGATTACTAGGTTTGGCGGCACTGCATCTCAGCATGACACCGCTACTATGCTGAAAGGGCAGCTAGGGCGTGGTGTTCTGCAAAACATGATGCTTAATTCCGCAGCTGTTGAGGAAGCGCGCCTTAATATGAAAACGCTCTACGAGTCAGAGCGCAGCGAATTCAATCCGAAAACATTTGACCGGGCTATCGAAGCTCTCAATGCGGTTAATCAGGAGATTGAACAAATCGTACTGAAGGGCTGGGGGCGTTTGTGAACAAGAGAAATGAGAAGAAGGCCAGAATGGCAGCGATATTATCGGACTCAAATGTTCCGGTCGTAAAACCTGTTTCAAGAGCTACCGAAGAGGTGTCGCCGATATCTCCTATCGGATTGATGAAATCTCTTGCAAGTTCAACTTCGCCCTCTGGCGCAGGCTCAATGGCTGTAAAAGCGATTCCAGCTAGCGCTTGCGAACCATCGTTTGCGAATGATCGCCAGCTGGAAGATTTCGATGAAGAATTGAACAATCTGGTACAAAGCATCAAAAGCCAGGGGCAGTTGGTGCCAATCCTAGTCCGACCGCATCCGACAGAAGATGGCCAGTATCAAATTGCATACGGCCATCGGCGTGTCAAAGCTTGTAAAGAACTGGGTTTTGCGGTTCGCGCCATCGTCAAAAATTTAAATGACGAAGAGCTCGCCATTGCACAAGGCAAAGAAAATCAGGAGCGAAAGAACACCAGTTTTATTCAACGCGCTCTTTGGGTCGCTTCGCTTGATAAAAAGGGTCTTACCCGGAAGGTGATTGCTGATGCAGCGGGCGGCGGTGACCTGACAACAATTTCCAAACTCAAAAAAATCATCCACGCCATTCCTTATGAGTTTATCGCGAAAATTGGTCACGCGCCGAAAATCGGTAGAACCAAATGGGAGCGATTGGCAAAAGGATTTGAGAATCCACGGGCAGAAAAACGCGTTCGTTTGAAGATTAATACCCTTAGCGGCACTTGGCCTCAGATCGATTCTGATAAGCGGTTTGATATTGTTCTTGAAGCTGCTGTTCGCGAAGAAAAATCAATCTCCACGCTTAAAATACAGGTAAAAGATTCAGGTGAGAATAATGTCGCTGAGATTGTAAATTCGGCGTCCGGAACCAAGATTGTCTCAAAGGGTAAAGAAGGAAAGGTTTTCGTAGATTGGATTTCTCGGCAGATGGATCTGTTGATGCACCAGTACGAAGAGAGCAAAAAGGGCAGCTCATCATGACTTAGGGCTTTAAAAAATGAACCCCCGCAGACTGCAATCTGCTGAGAGTTCATATTCCATAGGCTACATAAGCTTCAGCATGAAGTAACCACATACCTATTTAAATGTTACTTTGAGACGCGCTCCAAATCAACCCGATTTATCCGGTTGGGCGTCCTTTTTATATCTGAAGCCTTTCTAGCCAGTCTTTTTTGAGACGGGAATGGGGATGATATACCCAATCCTGCAATGCATTCAGTCTCCTAGAGACTGTTAAGGACTTTGCTATGCAAAAATCACAAGCGGTTGCGTCATTTCGCAAACTGACGCCTGCCATCATCGCCAGTCAGAATTTGGCTATGGCAAATGATATTGTTGAAACCACCAAAGCCGAAGTCTCAATAGCGATTAAAAAGGCTGCCCCTGCTCTCGGCATCGATGGAACCGCCTATCATCTTCTGGATATTCTAATTGGCTTGTCGGCTGCTGATGATTGGCTGCCCAACCGCCGCCCGCTGGTTGCCATCTCAAATGAGAAGCTGGCGGAATACGTCTGCCGGTCGCAGCGCACCGTGAGCAGAAGCATTAAGCGCCTGGTTGAAGCAGGTATTATTGCATATCGTGACAGTCCGACCGGTCGCCGTTATATCCACCGTAACGAGTTCACAAACGGCAAGTACGGTGAGATCCAGCGCGGCTATGGCTTTGACTTCTCCCCTGCCCGTCAGCGTGTCCATGAGCTGAAAGCCATTGGAACTGCGTTCACTGCGCGTTTAAACACCCAAAAAGAGGCAAAGCGCACAGTGAACCGGCTGTTACGGTCCATCCGGGATATGGCAGAGCTGGCCGCCAATGAGGGGCTTTGTTTTCAAAGCATTGAGAAATCTGTAGCGGCTATGGATGGTAAGGCTATCGCAATTGAGGACAGGGCCGAGGTTTTACAGTCCATCTTTGAAGTTGCAACAGCCTTGTTTGAAGTGTCTTTAAATGAAGATAGTATGTCATGCGCGGGTGACATGAGCGACGCCCCTTATAATCATACAAACCCTCAAACACTTAAAAGAGGTAATAATATGCAGGGATTGGCTAGAGCCAATCACTTTGATTTATCTGATCCCGAACAAGTCGGGATTAGTTTGGCTTTTGAAGAAGTCCAGCAGCGCAAGGCTCAAGCCAACCCGGCACACAAGAGCTTGTTGAGAGCGCCAAAAGAGGCTGAAAACCCCCTCGCCTTGGTTTCAATCGGCTTGATAGATGCTGCAACACCGAACACCAGGGAACTTTTAGGCGATGGTTTTGAGTGCTGGGATGATCTGGTGGACCAAAGCGACCAGCTCAGGCTGGCAATCGGCCTGTCTGTCGATGGCTGGAAACAAGCTGTTGCAGCGCTTGGCACGAAAATGGCCGCTGCCGTTCTGGTCGTTACCGTGGAGAAGACCCTGCGTAATCCTGATGCTATCTCAAGTCCGGCTGGATATTTTCGCGCCTGTGTGGACCGCGCCAGAGATGGCAAATTAGCGCTCAGCAATTCCCTTTACGGATTGAAAGCAGAAAATCGAACATCAATCTAGAGATGATCAATGCAAACCATATGAAGAAATTGAGCGAGGAGCGTAACCTTGACTTATTTGCAGGAAAGAAAATCGTCTATTTTTGCACGCTACAAAGCTGGCATGTCGCTACGCCGGATTAGTGAAATATACGGATGTACCACCCATGATGTGGAAGATGTGGTTGACTGCATGCAGAGAGCCAACGCAGTAAATAGGTTTATAGCCCCTGCTCTGCGTGGTCGAGGTGGTGTGACCAGTACAGCCGTCAAGCATTGGGATGCATTTCCGCAGGATATCCAAAGCGTGGTCTTGAGGGTTGCCGAAAAATTCAACGTACCTGTTGTTGTCTTGTTCACAACGGTGGGACGCTCACACCAAGAGGCGCGCGCGCGCGGTTGTTTTTTTTACATCCTTAAAACCCGACACGGATGGAGCGCTGCCCGTATAGGGCGGGTTACCGGCAGAGGTGCGCCCGCTGTGAGGGCCGCGATCTCGCGGTATTGTGAAAGCATTGGTGAGAAGAAGGCTAATCTGATAAAGATGACTGCTCATATAGAAAGGGCTAATGCTTAACATCATCCCCAATCTGAAGGACGGGATTTCCAACAAAGGTACGTAACTACGCACAGAATGAATTGATCTGTGACTTGTTTACCTTTCGATGAAACTCTAATGTGTTGTTATATAATAGCTTTTTTGAAAATAGTGGCAGGTGTCACGCATCTACATCTTCCTCAAGGGCAGTAATACCTTCTTTTGGAATGACTTGGGGCTGCAATAAAATGCTCCCAGCTATGTAAGAGGGAGAGCGTTGGCTTCTACTGTTTCATTTAAGGAGTAGCTATCTGATCGGGCAGGGGACGCCGTGAGAGTGACCGGAGTGTGATTACAGGTTCGGCACGGCGGTCTTGCTGCGCAATCCCTTGTCGCTCACCTTCCATCCCACGCTTTGTTGCTGCTCGCTACACAAAACACGCCTTCGGCATGTTTTCCTGGGCTTGCAAGAGGGGTGCTGCGCACCCGCTTTGGTAATGCGTAATGTGCGCATGTGATGTGCAACGGCTCCTCGTTGCAGGGAGTGCAGAATGCCTTTGAATGATATTCGCAAAGCGAGCAGGGCAGGCAGACCGAATTAGGCCAGAAATCTGCCTATCCTCTCTACGAGATATATCGTGAAAAGGCTCAGATACGATGGATCTGGGGAAGCCTCCAAGGTCACCGAGCCTTGGAAGTGCCGCCAAATGCGCTTTACTCAAACGCAAGAATGTTGGACGTGCGTGCCGAGAAACTTGGAGGACTGGGGCCCGAGACCCATTTCGGATCGTTGCTTTGGAAAACAAATAACTCCTAAGTCAGGCCAAAGCACTGCAGGTCTCTTGTGAATGGACATTGAATATCGAGGCAGGCCTTTTGAAAATCCAAGCCAGGTCTTTTTGGTTCAAACCCTGAATAATAAATGCGTCTTCGTCAATAAAGCGCACATGTATGCAATCAGCAGGAACAGGCATCAAACAGATCCAGACGAGCTTCCTTATGTGTCAGCGTTTTAGGGGATCTTAAGTTCACAGGAACAATTCCTGGGTTTTGAAAGGCCACATGAATTTGTAGACCTCTTTGCTAATGTTCTGAAGCAAATAGATCTTGAGGATTTGGTTTGTATTCAGGGCCGTAAAGAGCCAAATGAGAAAGTGCATAATGCTCACCATAATAACTAAATCGTTCAATATTTCAATAAGTTAAGATGATTTCCTGAATAGCCACATTCAACCGTGTTGTTGCTGTTAGAGAAGCTGATGGGCCGGGAGTATCGTTGTGTTCCAGATCAATAAGTTGAAATCTTGAAAGTCCCAGCTGAATTGATGGATCATAAGATGAATGGTCCTGATCAATATGAAATCTTAAATTTACCCTCTGATGAAGAGATGGACCGGATTTTGGTACAAATGAGGGAAAAGGGCAGGGGCACATCTGCCCAAAGGCAGACCACGCCTGATCCACGCGCTTACAGCGCTTACCAAGCCAGACGGTATTGCCAAGTTGTTTGGGATGAGTTGCAAAAGCCCTGTGAGAGCATATTTCAAGCCGTCATTTCGACAGTATAGTCCGCCCATAGGGCGAAAGCATCGACCCTTGCATGGCGGTAAGAATGAGCGGAAAGTTTGTAGCGGCGTGGACGGAAAATGATATTGATCTGATCATGGGCCGACAAGAACCTTTGCGCTTGTCGTGGGGATTTGAAACGCCCCATAATCTTCTCTCGCTTTCTTGTCGGGCGATGAGAGTTTTCTATCCTGTTGTTCAACCCCTTGTGGGCCCGATGGTCTGCATTTGGAGCCAGGGTTTGGATGGGCTTGATATAGCTGCGCAGTTTATCCGTCACTACGACCCGCGGTTCGCCGAATTGCTTGACAAGTCTTTTGAAGAAACGCTTGGCTGCCTTGGCGTTCCTGTGTGATTGAACCAAAATGTCGAGCACGTCACCATCGCCGTCAATAGCCCGCCAGAGCCAGTATTTCACGCCGCAGATGGTGATGACCACCTCATCCATGTGCCATTTGTTATTCGGTTTCGGTCTATCCCTGCGGATGCAATCTGCAAAATGACAGCCAAAGCGGTTAACCCAAAGCCGAACAGTTTCCCGGCTGACAATAACACCACGTTCGGCCAGAAGATCTTCCACATCAGCAGTACTCATTGCAAATCTGTGGTAGGCCCACACGGCATAAGCGATAACCTCACGGGGGAAACGAAAACCCTTCAAATGGGCAAATGTGCTCGGTATCTTCATAGGAACTTAATAGCGTAAAATCCAATTTCAAACAACTTGGCAATACCGTTTCAAGGACTAAAGCCCCTACACAATGGCAGGAGAGCCATTTCAAAACGAAAAAAGATTTAACTTGAGTTTTCTATTCATGTTAAATATGTAATACGCAGCCAAAAGCCATATCCCGAAATCATAATATGAGAATGCCATGTTGCGTGTAACACGACGGAGCAAGGATAAGGCTTTTTGTGCCTTTTTCCTATCCGCACTTTTTGTTTCTTTTTCCTTGCATGCCAATGCTGCTGGAACTAGAAAATTGGTGGAAGAGGAAGTCCTGTTGGATCCCATCATCGTCCTGGGTGAGAGCGACGATGTTGAAACAGTTGCAACTTCGGAAGTCGATGAGGAACTACTTGATCGCCTTCAAGCAACGACTGTTCCTGAAATTTTGGACGGGATCCCTGGAACTGATTTGGCAGGGACAGCACGTGCGCAGGGGCAATCTGTAAATATTTGGGGTTTTGCAGATCAAGAGGACGTCAAGTTCCTGCTTGATGGAGCCCAGAAGGAATTCGAGAAATATCGGCAAGGCACTGTTTTCATCGAACCTCAGCTGCTTAAAACTATCAGTCTTGAAAAAGGGTCCTATTCTGCAGAAAGCTTCGGAGCATTCGGCGGTACAGTCAATATGACGACCAAGACGGCGAGCGATTTGCTCAAATCCGGGCAAAATATCGGTTTCTTTTCCAAACTTGGCTTCGCTTCTAATGGAAATGAATTCGCGAAGACTGTTGCAGCCTATGGACGGTCGGAAAAGTACGGTGCGGAACTCATTGTCTCTGCCACCCATCGAAAAAACGACAATTATCAGCTCAGTGACGACAGAGAACTACCCCTTTCAGCCATCACGCAACCAACTGGTTTCTTCAAAGGAAGTTTAGAGCGAGGCAGTCATTTTTTCGAAATCACAGGAGCTGCCTACTATAGCAACGACCTTCAGCCGTGGGCCGCAAAAGGCACGTATAAAGTACTCAGCGATACATACCCTGATCGAAAAAGCTATGAAGAGGCCATTTCTCGTAAATCTACAAAAAGAGAACTTAAGGACCGCTCCTTGGCGTTCAAATATGAGTTTAACCCAGACAATGAGTTGATTAACACCACGTTTGAATCGAACTATTCCAATACCAATCAGCACGATCTTAGGACTAATATAAACAGAACATACGATCTTTTACTTGGCGGCAAGGAAAGCTGGTTGGATTATACAAATTACAAAGCATCCTTTAAAAACGCCGCCGAGTTTGATCTATTTAGACTTGAAGCAAAGTTGGAAACGGGGTTGCAATTCTCAAATCACATGAGAGATGTCATGGTGCATGCTCCCAAATACAAAGATCAAGAAGATTACAATCATGGTTGGTTACAAGCTCCAACTCAACCGGGTGGAAAGCAGACCATTTATTCCGCATGGTCCGCGCTAACAATGAATTTTGGAAATGGTTTACAACTCAGACCAGGTCTTCGATTTGATTATATATTAACAGAGGGTGATCCCAATCTCGGTTCACGATACAACAATCCAACTGTAGGCCATGATTACAGTAGTGTGGAACACTCCGGACTCTCACCAAGTTTTAACGTTCTGCTACCGTTGAGCAATAATTTTCGTGTGTTTGGTGATTGGGCGTATAAGCTGAGAGCGCCATTGATTGATGAAATTTATGACACTGGTACGCGCAGAGCGACTTCAGATCAGCTTACTGTAGAGCGCGTGAATTCCAAGCGGCTTGGTTTTACGACGTCACACAGCAGCGTGATCCAACCTGAAGATACAATCAAAACACGCTTTTCTATCTTTAGAAATGATGTAAGCAACAACATCCACCGCCTATATAAAGATAACAGATGGCTCGTGCCATCAGACGATTACCCGACCTACGCGAACCTGAAAGGATACTATACCCAAGGCATTGAAGCTGAGATTTATTACGACAGCGACAATTTCATCGGTAGCCTTGCTTTTTCTGCAGGAGAGGGGAAATTTAACGGTACCGCTAGAAACGTTAATTTTGAAACCGATCAGTATGTTTCTGAAATAGCACCAACTAAACTGATAGCCACGCTTGGCTATAAAATTCCAGATCAGGATGTTACATTCGGTTGGAAAGGCAGCTTTTATTCAGGTCAGGATAGGATTACTCGTTCAGCGGACAATAAGTATTCCGCCACCAAAGGCTACAGCTTATTTGATATTTTCGTAAGCTGGACCCCAACGGAAGGACGGTTTGAGGATTTAGAAGCAAGAGCATCCGTTGGGAACCTTCTTGATCGAAAATACAGAAACCACTTTAGCGACACATACGGTAAAAGCCGCAATTACAAAGCATCTTTAAGCTACAAATTCTAGAAAATGCAGGCAGCTTCAACCATGAAGCGGCGTTGATGGGTTGGATGCCCCACCCCGACGGCATCATATTGTGCCAAGATAGAAAGACTTGGTCTCACGAACAAAGGGAGCAGCATCCATGGAAGAAGTTAGCATCATTGGGATTGATCTGGCTCTACTGCCATTGTGTAGGAGGTCTAACCCTTGTATTATAAGGGAAAATTGGAATTCGCACTTTTGAGATTGTCACGTTTCTTATGGCCGAAATTAACATCCCACTCGATATAGATTCCCTAGAAGTAGTATCGCAAGCTATTGATAATGATGGCAATATTACTCTTGAGGTGGTGAGCAAGAATGAGCACAGCGCCTGCCATAAGTGCGGAAAACCCGCGACAAAACCCAATGGAACAGCCCCGGTACGCACGATTAGGCAACGCTCGATTTTCGACCGGGATGTGTATCGTAAGCGTCCCATACGTGGATAAAATTCGCAGACTTTGATGCATGAGCAATAATATCTTGGAAACCGGTTAATCTTACACTGTTTCCACGGTCAAATAGCTAATTTTATTGCGTGTAATACTAAGCTGGACCACAAATTGGTATGTTCCTAGTACGGTGTTCTGTATTAGTTCTCGGATATAGAACACTAATCCACAATTGTGACGCTTACTAGCCCATACCTTTGGCCGGAGTAGTACGTCAGTCCACGGCTCCATCAAGATATATTCTGAAAGAGATGGGGGTAAGCGACTAACGGACAAAATCAACGTTTTAATTGAAACATCATCGGGATATTAGTGGCTATGTGTGGGGCTGTGAAGTGAGTATTAATAGAGCCGTAAATTGGACGTGCCCTGCTAAAAATTCCGGCATGGCTCCAACAGGGCCTCGGCGCTTACACTGGGTTACCGCCTCCGGTGTTGGACCCGTGTGCCGGTAGAAGCTGGCTCGGCTAAGAGCCCAAACGCGACAAATGTCAATGCTGAGGCAAATTTCCCCACATGTGCTGGACAAAAAGTCCCGAGTCCGTTCATTTTCCGGAAATGCACGCGCTTGAGGGGGGACGTGGCTTTACCGCGCGTGGCGGAGCAGCCAATGTAGCGCGATGGCGAAAAACGCTTGCCCGCGACAAAGAGAGCGCGGAGCAAACGGCTGAGGTCAGGCCGCTGCCTGAGGGCAAAGCAACCGCAACGGCCATCATGACTTGCCGCTGCGCTCTGGCGTCTGCTCCATCTCGTCCAACAATGTCGCCACTTTTTTTTTGGATTGCAAGGATGGCTTCCGCCTGGTCCAGACGCCGCCGTAGTGCTAAAACTTCACGGTTAGCCTTGGCCAGTTCGGCCTGTAATGGGTTGGCGGGTGCTTTTTGTGGGCCACGTTGACGCGGCTGCAATGCTCCCAATGAGCCTGCAGCGCGCGCCCGACGCCAATCCGTTAGCGCAGAAGAATAAAGCCCTTCGCGCCGTAGAATGGCTGTAACACCACCTGTGTCTGCTGCTTGGTCCGCCTCGTCCAGAATGCACTGTTTGTATTTGGCTGTGAAACTTCTCCGCTTAGGGATAGCGGTCAGCTCGACTGCAGGCTGCACTGGCGCTGTCACCATGCGGGTTGGCGGTGGCGTGGCCACAATATCATCAGGTCCAATATCGGGTGAAAGCGGTGTCTGTGAAGGCATAATCATGGGTTCGGTCTCCTACGACATCAAGTGCAAGCGTTGGCCAGTGGAATGTCTCACGCTTATTGGCACGGAGGGCAGTGCGGCCTTTAGATTCTTATCCCAACTTCTTCTCGAAAAAGACCCGCCGGAACCCATCTTCATCTCAGTAAGCGTCACAATTGTGGATTAGTGTTCTATATCCGAGAACTAATACAGAACACCGTACTCGGAATATACCAATTTGTGGTCCAGCTTAGTATTACACGCAATAAAATAAGCTATTTGACCGTGGAAACAGTGTAAGATTGACCGGTTTCCAAGATACTAGAGCTTATGATTCATAGTCTGCAAAATTTATCCACGTATGGGACGCTTACTAACTCAGACGCGAAATACGTGATTATAAACTTTGAGGTATAGAATAATATTCTACGCCAAAAATCTTTGCGACAGAGCCAGAGGCCTGATCAATAAATAAAGATGACACCGGGCATATTGCTTGTTACCTACAGCTGTCATATCCGTTGTTATCGCCAACTAGGTTGATCTACGGATATTTTTAGTGAAACATATGCCTCGGTTACGCAGGCGCCTACATTAAGAAGCCCTGTCAAGATATTTAATTCGGGGACATCATATGCGTATTATGGGTTTGGCAGCTGTAGCAGCAATTGCGTTGGCAGCAGTTTCTGGCGCGGAAGCGAAAGATTGGACAAAGGTTCGTATGGGCACCGAAGGCGCCTACCCTCCATTCAACTTCACAACGGCTGACGGGACTCTTACCGGCTTTGACGTAGAAATTGGTAATGCTCTTTGTGACGAGCTCAAGCTTGAGTGTACATGGGTTACTCAGGATTGGGATGGCATCATCCCTGGTCTCATAGCTGGTAAGTACGACACAATCATTGCATCCATGTCCATTACCCCAGAGCGGATGGAAAAGATCGCCTTCTCTGCGAAGTACTACAACACCCCACCAGCAATCGCTATTCGCAAAGGCTCCGAGTTGGCTTCTGCCACTGCAGAAGGCCTCAAAGGTGTACGCCTTGGCGCTCAGGGCAGCACCACTCATTCTCAGTTCGCTGAAGAAGTCCTGAGCGGCTCTGACGTTGCTCTTTACCCTACTTCTGAAGAATACAAGCTTGACCTTGAAAATGGCCGTGTAGACGCTGTTGTTGATGATGTGATGGTTCTTGATCAGTGGGTCAGTTCTGATCAGGGTTCTTGCTGTAAGATCCTCGGCACCATGGAGCCAGTAGAAGCGATCCACGGCAAAGGCGCAGGCATTGGCGTTCGTAAGGGTAACGAAGAGCTTGCAGCGATGTTCACCAAGGGCATCTCCGCTCTGCGTCAAAACGGCAAGTACAAAGAAATAAACGACAAGTACTTCAAGTTCGACGTTTACGGTAGCGAATAAGAGGCATTAAGCTTCCAGCTTATACGACTGAAAGTGACTCGCTATTTGTACCCTCGGGTGGTTTTTACTACCCGAGGTATTTTGGTCGAGTAGGCCGAGGGGATTTCACCCTCAGCCTCTCACAGAACCGGACGTGATACTCTCGCATCATCCGGCTCTTGTCATCCAACCCATAGGGGTTTTGTTGTTTCTTAAAATTCTTCCCAACGACAACATCCGTTGTCTAAATGGTTGATCTCTAGATTCAACAGGATGACCGATCGGCTCTGTCGCAAAGATTTTTGGCGTAGAATATTATTCTATACCTCAAAGTTTATAATCACGTATTTCGCGTCTGAGCTACCAGTTTGGAGGGGAAATAGACGCTTCACGCTCTAAAACGGAGCAGCAAGCCAAAGTGATAGAAATATTTTCTAACTTTTTAGGCCTGATCCAAAGTTTGCGACAGAACCCGTGCGGTGATCCGTGCCCATAGCTTTTGTTTTAGCAATTGATGGGGTACCGAGTAATAGTGACGGCCAATATCAACATGGTAATCAAAACCTGCGCGGCACTGCTTCCATTCGGCATATACGTATGGTTCAATCGGCAACGGCTTCAGAGCTGACCGATCCAGGCGTTCGAACAAATCACGGCGGCTGGCACCTAGATGACGACTGACCTTGCCGTTGAGCTGATCCAGAAGTGGGCGAATCGCAGCGTTCACCTCATCAAGGCCAAAGAACCGCTGATTGCGCAGCCGCGCCAAAATCCAGCGCTCAGCTATCAGAACTGCGCCTTCCACCTTCGCCTTATCTTTGGGTTTACGCGGACGGGCTGGAACAATCGCCGTATCGTAATGGTTGGCCATATCGCCATAGGTGCGGTTGATCGCCGGATCATAAAAACAGGCCTTGGTTACACCCGCCTTAAGATTGTCCGGTACCAGTTGTGCGGCCACGCCGCCGAAGAACTCAAACGCCCTGACATTACTGGATATCCAATCAGGCAGGCTCTGCGTCCAACTGGCTTCAACATAAGTGTAACTGGAGGCCCCCAAGGTGGCGACAAAAATTTGTGCCGTGCGCACCTTGCCGGACTTTGGGCAAACCACATCCACGGTCTGACCCGCATAATCGAGAAACAGACGCTCGCCCGCAGGATGACACTGGCGCATCACCGGCGACAGCTTACCTGACCAACGGGTGTAAAGTTCACAGTACCGGCTATAGCCAAAGCCGTCAGGATGAACCGCCCGGTACTCTTCCCAAAGCAACAGAGAGCACCACAAAGCGTGGGGTATTTGCTGTTTTGGGCCATTGATGCGACGGTGTTAGGATGGCTTCACTCGGGGAAATTATCCAGCTCAAAATCCGCCTTTTAGGGATCAGCCCGATGATCTGGCGCCGGATCCTTGTTTCATCATCGACCACCCTGCACGAGTTGCACGGGATTTTACAGGTGGTGATGGGGTGGGATGGCATTCATCTGTTTCAGTTTGATATTCGGGCCGTCGACTATGGTTCTTGGGAACTACATATGGCGCGCCCGGATAATTCGCTGTGCGATTTCGGATTTCGCCGTAATGATCGGTTTTTCTACAATTACGATATGGGAAGTTACTGGCGACACGAAGTCCGTGTTGAAAGCTTATTGGATACTGATCCCAAGAAGTTCTATCCAATTTGCACCGGTGGAACATGCGCTTGCCCACCGGAGGATTGTGGAGGAGCGAGCGGGTTTCTAGTGCGCCGGGATGAGGCCAATGACTATGACGCGTGGCGAGACTTGGACCTCTTATCTGGCTTTGCGAAAGACCTTCTGGACTGTCGTGACACGGAACGAAGTCTGAGTGACCTGGACTTGGAGGAACTGCAGTTTGCCGTAGACCGAGTGAACGGCCGAGAGCCTTTCACATCCTGGCGTTTTTCACGCAAACAGTTGAATGCTTATTTTCGGGAGGGACGACATCGGGAGTTGATGCACCAGCAGTTGATCTGACCTGTCCAGAATCGAGCGATTTTGAACAGGTCGCGGGGCTCTGTTCAAAACTTAGCTTGACGGGGTATAGGACACAGGTAACATTACGGACACCTATTTCTTTACAGTGCACTGAGCCGATATGTCCAGAATATTTGCCTACGCTAGGGTGTCGACCTCCGACCAAGAAACACAAAACCAAGTCGCGGAGATTGAAGCGGCTGGGTTCAAGGTCGAACCACACCGCATTGTTACAGAAACTATCTCCGGGTCTGTATCCATTGCGCTACGCAAAGGTTTCGCCAGTTTGCTGGAGAAGCTGGAACAGGGGGATGTGCTTATTGTCACCAAGCTTGATCGGCTTGGTCGCGATGCCATTGATGTGTCCAGCACTGTGGCACGGCTTGAGCAGCTTGGCATTCGCGTTCACTGCCTTGCTCTGGGTGGAGTGGATCTGACGAGTTCCGCCGGAAAGCTCACCATGGGTGTGATCAACGTAGTCGCCCAGTTTGAGCGCGACCTTTTGATCGAGCGGACACAGGCTGGTTTGGCGCGCGCAAAATCAGAAGGGAAGACCCTGGGACGCCCACCCGCTCTGTCTGGTGAACAACAAGACATCGTACGCCAAAGGCTGGCCAATGGCGAGAGCATCTCTGCTATCGCACGGGACATAAAGACCAGCCGGCAAACTGTCATGAGAGCTCGGGATGCTGCCGGGTAAGAAGGGCTAGTAGAGATGGACATTCAGGTAAAGATAGCGATCACCGCTCCAGATGGGGAGATACATGAATTTAACATTGCCGCTTTTGAAAAGGGGCATGTAGACGCCGCCGAGATCGGACTAACCATTGAGGAAAGCAAGGAGCTTTTGGTGAAACTGCAACGGGAAATTGTTGCGGCCCAAACAGCGGCGTTTTGCGCTGCACGTTCAACTTGCCCAAGTTGTGCAGCTAGACTTAGGCGAAAAGGCAGCAAGCGTATTCAATATCGAACCGTCTTTGGCGATATCACCATAAACAGCCCACGCCTCAATCATTGCGGATGCCAGCCAGGGTCTGCCCAGACCTTCAGCCCACTGACAGAACTACTGCCCGATCATGTCGCGCCGGAAATGCTCTGGCTGGAAACAAAATGGGCCTCGCTGGTCTCATATGGCATCACAGTAGATTTGCTTAAAGACGTACTGCCAATCGGGAAGCGTCTGAATGCAGAAACCGTACGCAGGCATTTAGGGCGTGTTGCAAGCCGCATGGAGGCTGAGTTGGCCGACGAGCGGTACAGTTTTATCGAAACCTGTGCCTTTGATCGGGAACACCTGCCAAACCCGGAAGGCCCGATCACGGTTGGCATCGATGGCGGATATGTGCGATCGCGCGAAAAGGGCCAATCTCATTTTGAGGTCATGGTTGGCAAATCCATCCCCACAGACCAACCAGATCGTTACCTTGGCCTTGTGCAAAGCCATGATGAAAAACCAAAACGGCGATTGCATGAAGTCCTGAAAGAACAGGGTTGGCAAGAAAATCAGCAAGTCACATTTATGACCGATGGCGGCGAAACTGTCATCAATATTGCCCGTAATATGGCCCCTGCGTGTGAACATCTTCTGGACTGGTTCCATGTCACGATGCGCATCACCGTGATGGGGCAATATGTCAAAGGCCTTGCCCATCTGAACTCGAATGAGGCCGGGGAGATGGCCAGTGCGCTTCGTCAGATCAAAGGGTATCTATGGAATGGCAATCTGCATGATGGGCAGGCGGCCATAGATGATTTGGTCATGGACCTTGACGAAATCGAAACGGAATACGCCAGCATTAAGGCCCTACGAAAAGCAGCAGCCGAATTCCAGACTTACATAGCCAACACCGCCTGGATGATCCCGAACTATGCAGAACGACGACGTTACGGCGAACGTGTTTCTACCGGCTTTGTCGAAAGCACTGTCAATACCGTTGTCGGTAAGCGGTTTTGCAAACGCCAGCAGATGCGCTGGTCAAAAACCGGTGCTCATCTCATGCTGCAAACCCGGACACGCACGCTGGACGGCACACTGCGCACAAAGTTCCGGCAATGGTATCCGGGCATGAAGCCAGACGGGGAAGCAAAAATGGCAGCCTAATTGCCCCACGCTTTGTTGTACTCTCCTTTGAGGCAGACTCAAGGGTTTGTGAGGTCTGTGTTCCATTTGATGGAGTTGGTTTTACCGGTTCCTGACTTTTCAATCCTGTCGCGCCGCGCAGATGGCTTGAAACTTTCAAATCCCAAACCGCGAACGAACTCAGAGCCAGTAGAGCTGGTAATCGATAGTACAGGCGTTAAGATCTTTGGTGCCGGAGAATGGCAGGAAACCAAGCATGGAACCAGGATAAAGCGCAGAACTTGGCGCAAACTTCACCTTGGCCTTGATCTGAATACCGGCGAAATCGTATGTTCTGAACTGACCGAAGACAATGTTGGTGATCCAACCGTTGTGCCGGATCTGTTGGATCAGATCGAAGATACAGTTGCCACGTTCCTTGGTGATGGCGCTTATGATGGGGCGCCTGTGAGGCAAGAATTAGCAGACCGTTTTGAAGGTATCGAGGTCATCATTCCACCTCCCAAAACAGCTATCCCCGGCTCACAGGCTACGACCACTCCCACTGCTCGCAACCGGGATATTCTTGCCATTCAAAAGAACGGCAGGATGTCTTGGCAAAAGCAAACCGGATATGGCCGAAGGTCTCGAGGCGAAACTTTGATGGGTCGCTTTAAGCAGGTGATCGGGACCACGCTCCGGTCACGAAAGTTGAACAATCAGAGGACAGAGGCAAAACTTGGCGTCGCCGTTCTCAACACAATGACCGCCCTCGGACGCGCCACGTTCGAGAAGGTTTCTGCATGATCAGATGCATGGGATTGGGCAAGCTGCAAGCTAATTTCGAATTGTGCAACAGCGCCACGCCAGTGTGCCAGAAGCTAGAAAGGCCATCGGTAAATTCATCGCCTTTTATAATCAGAAACGCCCACATTCATCGCTTGACTGGAATACCCCGGATCAGGCTTACTTCAACCACCCGCAAGGCATAACTCAAGCTGCGGCGTAATCGGAGCCGATCTACTTATAAAACACGATCAACTGTCCAAACAAACGGGACCACCTCTCTTCAATCCAAACCGTGACATCGCCGCGACGACGCAAGCTTTCATTATACTTCGACCAGTTCGTCACTTTGTATTTGGCTTTGGCAAACTTATGTCGGCGATCAGCATTGGCTTTAAACGGCATGAAGTGAATCTTCATTGAAGGAAATATCAGCCGGAATATACGCCTGAAGCGTATTTATGCAACAGCGCCAATCAGAGGGCCGAAACAAAGATTGGCGTTAGCATTCTCAACACAATAACCAAACTCGGCAGGCCCGCGTTCGAAGCAACCCCATGACCTGAATTTACGGGTTTGGGCGTGCTTTAAGCTATTCACGACCCGTGCAACAAGGCCGGGTCAATCAGTTTTCCAGGTTATCACGAGCCTTGCAGAATAGCTGTGTCCAAAGGTAAGCCAATCTTAACCATCGGAAAACTTTGCGACACAACCCTCACTGGAATACCTCTTGCTTTACCCAAACATCAGGCATCCGAATATTATTTGCAACAGGGCCGTTATAATTGCGTATATATTAATTACACGTATAAAGTTTGGGGATTAGTTTTCAATGAAAATTACTATGGTACAGCAAATCGGATTGTATACCGCCTGCATACTCGGCACGCTGGCATGCTGGACCGTGTTCCCATGGGGCATTGTTTGTATCCCGTTCGTATATACAGTCTGTTGTATCGCTCCCATATTACCTATTATCAAAAACGACAAGCCAGAGAGCATTAACGCTACGGAGCTCAAAACCTCATTATTGATATTCGCAAGTCCGCTTCTTCCGATTCTACTTTTAGCTTTAGATAATGGCTTAATAATTCGCGTTGTCGATGTACTAATAAGTACAGTACAAGTCATGAATATTGCTGAAAATAGTACTGATCTTGATAAGTTATTAAAGGCAAACTCAGAATACCTAGGAAGTGTAAACCAAGCACAAGACATGATTTATCTTTTATTTTTTGGGTATTCTTCTGCATCTTTGATGTCTTTTTATACGATCAGACATGCGCAGTCATTCTATCGCACTTTGCTGTTTTACGCCAATGTAACAAACCCTAAAAAGGCATTAATAACATGTATTGTTATTATGATATCTTTATTGTCCTCCCTAATATGGATGGTGTCTGACTGCATTACCCCTCAACGATCTTCACTGCACGTAGTTGTTGACTTTTGCTATGCTTACAAGCTTGGAGACTTCTTCTTCCTTACAAACTTATTATTCGTATCAATGATCAATATTATCTTTTTTTGTTTTATCTCAATTGCGGTGATTGCCGCGACATGGAGTGAAAAGTGACTGTTACCGCAAATCCTATTTCAAATGAAGAATATGAAGGTCTAACCACCGAAGACAAGAAGAATGCTTGGACTGCAGTCGGCCTATCTTTGAATGCTTATTGGAGCAAGATCGATATTTTGCTTGAGAGTGCAATTCAAAATGCAACTAGTGAAAAGGTTATTGGTGAACTAGTTGAAATGCAAAAGTATGCTAGCAAAGCTGGTGCTGCCTTCGGTGTAATTTTCTCTGCTGTTGATGAATTTGTTCTTGATCAGACTGACCGTAGCGTAGAATGGAGCACCATCAGGGTTGCTGTCAGAGCGCTCATAGGCTGGGGAACCGCTGCTGGTACCGCGGCATTGGTTGGAGGGGCGGCAGGTTTTTCCGTCGGAGGCCCTTTTGGAGCAGGTGTCGGGATTGTATCTGGAATTGTCGCTAGCTTTGTCACCGACAACGCTGCCGTTTTCATTCTCGATTCTATAGAGAACTCGTTTGACCTTGAGTTCTTTGCTCAGGAAAAAATTCCCGAGATGTACGCGATACATGCTGGCTATGGTCATTTTGTTGATGTTCGCGAAGGCAACACAATCCATGTGAATGGCGGCCGCAAAGCACCGATGGTTGCTGCAGGAAGCGGTAACGATACCATTCATGGCTCTGACCAAAATAGCCAAGAGTACGGTGCAGACAATATCGACGGTGGAAGCGGTAACGATACGATTTATGGTCAGCGCGGGAATGATGTGCTGTACGGCGGCACCGGGAACGATACCATCTATGGGGGCGATCATGATGATGAGATCTTGGGTGGGAATGGAACTGATACCATCTATGGAGGAAGTGGGTCAGATGTGATCTACGGCGGAGAAGGGGATGATGTCATCTCTGGTGAAGGAGGTTCAAATTACTCTGATCCAACAGAATCCGATAGCGATGAAATTTATGGGATGGTCGGTGATGATAAGATTACGGTAGGTGTCGGTGATCATTTAGTCTTTGGTGGAGAGGGCAATGACGTGCTCGTTGGCGAGGAATCCAGCGGTGACTTCCATGGCGGAGCGGGTGATGACAAAATTACAGTAGAAGGTGCCGAAAGCGGGCAAACTCATGTTTTTGGAGATGGGGGCAACGATACCATTAAGGTTGGCAAAAATGTTGATCAGGTTGATGGGGGCGATGGCGATGACAAAATTGAAGTAACCGATACAGATGGTAACCGTATGGTCATAACCGGAGGGGCAGGCTACGACAACATTCATGGCTCCTCTGATGGTGAGGATATTTACGGTAATGATGACCATGACGTCCTTTATGGCCATGAAGGGAAAGATAATCTTTATGGCGGTGATTCCAGAGACACACTGGATGGAGGAGATGACACCGATATTGACCGCCTGATGGGGGGAGATGGAAGCGACACCTATTACGCTTATAGTAATGATATCATTGATGACTCCGATAATAGCGGAAAAGTCTTCTTTAATGGCATATTGCTAAACGGTGGGGAGATAAAGAAAGACTCCTGCGATGACGACGATGAAAAAAATAAGAGCGACGATGAAGACACGATCGAAGGTCGCAAAGGAGAAATCTATCATCGCAGCAATAGTGGCCTTACCGTCGAGTACAATGGCCAAAAGCTCACCATTAAGAGCTGGAGGTCTAACGGTGATCTAGGAATTTCCTTCGACCCGGAAGGTCCTGAAGGTGGCGACTCCTGCGATCCATCACCAGATCATTATGGATCTCCGTTGGTTCTTGATATGGACGGAGACGGCGTCGAACTGATTTCGCTTTCTGATTCAGTTTCATTTTTTGACATTGATAGTGATGGTATCAGAGAAAGAACCGGTTGGGTTGCAGCAGATGATGCTCTCTTAGCTCTGGATAAAAATGGGAATGGAGTCATCGATGACTCCAACGAGCTGTTCGGATATGGGGAAACTTTTTCTTCTGGCGACGATGATACGTTTTCTGGTCCTGGTGGTCTTAACATACGGTATGGCAACGGTTTTGATGCTCTAGCCTATTATGACTCAAACAATGATGGCAAGATTGATAAAAATGATGACATATTTTCTCAATTACAGATCTGGCAAGATGCAAACGGCGACGGCGTTTCCGACACAGAAGAGTTGAAATCTCTCGCTGAGGCGGGAGTTACCAGCCTGTCTTTGAACTCAAGTCCGGCGAACGAAAAGAATCAAGAGAATCTTGTAACAGACAAGGGAACATACTCTGGCGTAAATGGCGAACAGGAACTTCTCGATGTTTGGTTCAAGTTCAACCAATACGACATCAAATACGAGGCGATAAATAACGTCGGCCCCGCAATACTTGCACTTCCCAACCTATCTGGAGGAGGCCGTGTTCGCGATTTGCAAACGACTTGCTCGGAGGATCCAGTTCTCCTTGAGCTTGTCGAACGTTTTGCCAACTTAAGTATTGATGGCGTTGATCAAGTAAGTGATCTTGTTGACCAAATTTTGTATCGTTGGGCAGGCACCTCAGTTGATCTAGAGCCGAGTTCCCGCGGCACTCATCGTGGCGTTTTCGCGGATGCGCGGAAAATCTCAGTAATTGAGGCCTTTGCAGATACGGAGTTTAGGCAGCATGACAGCAAAAGCCCTCTCCCCAAGGCGGGTGCTGTACTGACAGACCAGTATGCGATGATCCACCGCAATATGCTGGCCCGATTGATGGTTCAAACCGATTTAGGTAGTGAGTTACTGCCTGAACTTCAGCTAAGACCTCCGCATTTTCTGATTTTGGAAGCAGAGGTTTCAAGCGATGTTGCATTGCAACGCCTCGCCGACAATGCGCCGGCGGGTTGGGCCGAGAAAATGGCCTTCTACCATGCTGGCTTGCAATTGTTCGACACCGTCTTTCTGTCGTTTTTCGATATAAAGCAGCTTGATAACGGGAAGAGCGCTTACAAACAGAAGGTCGAAGACATCTTGTCCTCAATCGGCCTTGACGTTCAATACGACGACTTCATGGTTTCCAATATCGGGGGGAATGGAGACGACAATATATTGATGATTACAACACCTGGAAACCAGTTCGGTAGTGAAAACTCAATCGCGATTGGTGGGAAAGGTGATGACAAAATCAAGCTTGGCAGCGGTCAAGATTATCATTCAGATTCTGGTGTAAATTCAGTATACTGGGGTAAAAATCAGGGCAATGACACCATTCTCATTGGAAATGGCTGGGACAAACATAAAGTTATACTTCCTGAGGTTGGCTTTGATGAATGTGAGTTTATTCTAAATGCAGATGGCGGTGGTTTCCGTCTGACCATAAAAATATCTGCAACAGGAGAAACTCTGACGATCGTAAGCGACTCGCTTAACGTCGCCAAAATGAATTTTCTATTCGAATTCGACGCTAATTTCACAAAGAATATTGTTGATATCATCGCCGAAAATAAAACGGTGACTGAAGGAGAAGACTTCTTAATTCAAGCGAAGAGCGAGGAGCTTGACGGTCTTGGAGGGGACGACCAGTTGGTTGGTTCTGATGAGAGTTCAACCTACAAGTTTGATCTTGGGTATGGTCATGACACTATATTCGACAGAGCGGCAGCAGGCGTCATAAATACGGTAAAGTTCGGCACGAATGTAACCCTGGATGACCTTGAATTTAGCTATTTGAGAGCAGGAGTTCACAACGACCTTCAAATCAAGATCTCAGGTACGGATGACAGCCTGACAATCATTCGTCAGATGAAGGGGCAATACCCTATTGTCGACAGGTTCGAATTTAGCAATGGCACAGTTCTGACGTATCTGGACATTGTAAACCTGCTCCATACTGAAGACGGTCAAATTGTCGGAACCGGCGGAAATGACACTTTTCACATGAACGCCACTGAGGATACGCTGTATCTGGGCGGAGATGGCGCGGATACCTACAAGTACTATGCGGGCGAAGCTACTCACTCAATTACTGAGGAGTTATATTCTGGCACTGTCGATCGCATTGTTTTCGACTCTCCACGGAGTCAAATAGAAGTAACCCAAGATGATGATTATTACTATTTCAGCATCAAAGACACCTCTGGAAAGCTTGCAGTTCAAAAGCAATACTCCGGCATAGACTACTTCAGATTTTCAGACAACGGAGCGGACTACAACCTCAAAGACCTTCTTCGAATGTTAGATACGACAGGCTTTGACAGTGGCGCTATTGTTGGCAGTGATGAGAGCGAAACGCTCAATGGTACCACTGGTGACGACATTATATTCGGGCTCCTAGGGAATGATAATATCTACGGCGGCGACGGCGATGATATTCTTTATGGCGGAGAAGGGACTGACACCCTTGACGGTGGAAGTGGTGATGACACCCTCATTGGAGATGGTGGCGTCAGTGATTTTGATGGCGGTGAGGGGAATGACCTGATTATTATTTCTGACAAACGTCCATCCTTCTTCTACGATATTGGCGACGGAGATGATGTAATTCTCCAGGAACGCTGGGTTCAAACTTTCTCAGTTTCGGTACATCTTGGCGACAACATTCTTCCGGAAGATCTTACATTTTCGTTCGTCGCGTTCGATAGTACTGCGTACAAAGGCAAGTACAGTTTTATTGATACGAACTGGGCTATGAAGATTGAAGTTGCTGGTTCAGGGAGCATGACCTTTGCCCTTGATAGCTTTGATAGCTTCAGTGTATTTGCAGCTGTCAACTTTTCAAACGCCAGTGGCGCGGATGAGATCTACTTCCGCGACATCATTGAGGAGTTGCGCAATTCGTCCGATGAAGATCAGGTCATCGTGGGTCATTCCGTAGTGATGAGATTTCTAGCGGTAAGGGTAACGATGTCCTGGCAGGGGGCGGAGGTTCCGATACATTCAAGTTCGACGCTGGGGATGGACACGACACTATTGACGTGTCAGTTAACGAAACTTACGGCTTATCTGGTCGTGGAACCATCTCCTTCGGAGATGGTATTACCGCTTCGGATTTGAGTTTTTCTAGATCTGGCGAACAGTATCAAAACCTTACGATCACCTATAGCGCGACTGACTCTGTAACTATTGTCAATCAATATGCGGTCATTGCAAACTTTGTCGGAGTTCAATCTGAGAGCTATGCCTCCACGATAAAATTCTCGGATGGAACTAAGCTCGACTTAAGTGAGGTTGAGGCGGACTTAATGGTGTCGGGCTATGGCGATGATACACTTATCGGTTCTGGAGGTGCAGATACCTTTGCAGCAAGTGCTGGCAATGATGTGCTGCAGGGCTTGCATGGCGATGATACCTATCACTTCAATAGTGGCGCTGGTGAAGATCTCATTCTCGAAAACTCAGCAAACCTTCGTTACCAAACAAGTCATGTGGAATTTGGAGAGCTTCCTGTCGATACCTACAGGGAAATTGACAAGCTGGAGTTTGGTGCGGACATATCTTTTGAGGATTTGGAATTTGAGGTTGTTGGTGAGAATAGCACCGACCTGAAAATTTACATTAAGAACAGCTCTGACAGTATCACTATTAAAGACCAGTTGAACCCTCAGGAAAATTGGGGCCGTCTATCTGAAGTGAACATCGACGCCATAAATGCCGATGAACTTGGCCCGAATGGTGAGATCTCAAAAGCTTACTGGATGAAAAATCTTGCAAGCAGCTTTGGTGTGGAAGCTCTCTTTTCCAGCGGGATTGAGCGATTTATCTTTGCTGATGGTACCGAGTACACCCGCCAAGAATTTGCAACAAAAGTGGGATATACGGAACAAACTTCCGAGGGCTTCATTTTTACGGACGAAAACGGGGGTACTCTGGATGGCGGTGCCGGGGAGGACGTCCTTGAAGGGGGAACTGGAAACGATATCATCAAATTCGGAGAAGGCTATGACAACGATGTTGTTTCCGACGATGGAGGCTGGGACACCATCGAGTTTAATGGCGATGTATCCTTCGGTGAGATCGTTTTCTCGCGTTCGGGAGATGACGGCAACGATCTGCTCATAGAACTTGCCGGTGTTGCGCGCAACTCGATGCTTATCAAAGACCAGCTTGCAGATAACGGGAAAGAAGTTGAGCTATTTAAGTTAGCAAACGGAACTTATTTCACGAACAAAGACATCGAAACCATCCTTCTGTCTCAATCAATCACAGACACCGCTGACACTATTGTTGCGTTTAATGGAGATGACCATATTGAAGCCCGCAATGGCGATGATGAGATTGAAGCTCGCAGAGGTAACGATACCGTTGATGGAGGAGCTGGCACCGATACCGTTATTCTAAAAGGAAAAAAGGCAGAATATACGGTTACCCAAGATGGCACCTACACGGTTGTTGACGGACCGAGCGGAACAAAAAAACTTATCAATGTAGAAAAGCTTGTGTTCGTTGATAATGACGGCAACGAGGAAGTGTCAGTTCTTGTGGCAAACATCGCCCCAGAAGCGACGACAGCTCAGTTCACAAGTCTTGAAGACCATAATCTCGTTTTGTTTGTCAGTGACTTACTGAGTTACGTTAATGATCCAGATGGAGCAAACCCCGAATTGGTGTCTGTCAGTAATGCAGTCAACGGTAGCGTTGTGATTGACGCGGGGGTTGTGAAGTTTGTGCCACTGCAAGATTTCTACGGAACAGCTCAGTTTGAGTATACGATCAGGGATGCAGGTGGACTTGAAGCAACCGGCTCTGTACAGCTCACAATCTCAGCTGTGAATGACCAACCGGTGGTGGCATCCGTGTTGGTCGATCAAAGTACTCCAGAATCTGTAGCGTGGAATTATACAGTACCTGCTGAAACATTCTCAGACATAGATGGGGATAGCCTGGTACTGGCAGCCTCTTTGGAGGATGGAACTCCATTGCCGACGTGGCTCACCTTTGATGCCGTTACACAAACACTCTTCGGCACACCACCGCAGGATTTTGTCGGAACTCTAGATATCCAAATAACGGCATCTGATGGAACGGCGGAAGTCTCTGATACCTTTGAGCTGACTGTCGCAGCGACCAATGATGCGCCTGTGGTCGCAGTAGCTCAACAGGACAAAAGTATTGCAGAAGACACTGAGTGGACATACACGATACCGACTGGTGCTTTCACAGATGAGAATGATGATACCCTGACGCTAACTGCAACATTGGCAGATGGATCAGACCTACCAGATTGGCTTCTCTTTTTGCAACCACTCAGACCTTCTCAGGTTTGCCGCCACAAGACTTCACCGGAACACTTGATATTAAACTTACGGCGTCAGACGGGGCCTCTGAAGTCGCAGATATTTTCCAACTATCCATCACTGCAACCAACGATGCTCCGGCAGTTGCTGTTGCTCAGCAGGACCAGTCTGTTTCTGAAGACACCGCCTGGTCCTACACAATACCGGGTAGCACTTTCACCGATCCTGATGGAGATGTCCTGTCTTATAGTGCAATGCAAGCTGATGGCTCGGCCTTACCATTCTGGCTGAGCTTTGATGCTAGCACCCAGACTTTCTCCGGTACGCCGCCGCAGGACTTCAACGGCGCACTTACCCTCAAGGTCACCGCATCTGATGGCGCGATAACTGTCTCCGACGAGTTCGTGCTCACAGTAACAGCCACCAACGATGCGCCAGTTGTGACAGTCGCTCAGGCAGACCAGTCTGTTGCTGAAAATACGACTTGGACCTATACGGTTTCGACTGGAACTTTTAGCGATGTGGACGGGGATTCTTTGACCATGTCTGCCTCTCTAGCCAATGGATCGGCGCTCCCAGCGTGGATCAGCTTTGATGCCAGCACCCAGACGTTCTCTGGTACACCGCCGCAGGACTTCAACGGCGCGCTTGCCCTCAAGGTCACAGCATCTGATGGCTCGGTAACTGCCTCTGATGAGTTTGCACTCACGGTGATAGCCGCTCAATCACTAGCGACAGCGGGTGATGACATCCTGACCGGAACTACCAATGTTGATGTTATTTCTGGCCTTGGTGGTGCAGATCAAATCAATGGCGGTGCCGGTGATGATTATCTTTACGGAGATGAAGGAGACGACACGATTTATGGAGATGCTGGGGCTGATACTCTATCGGTGGTGAAGGCAATGATACGCTCTATGTTGATGCTGATGACATCTCTTATTCTGGTGGTGCAGGTACTGACACGATCATCTTTACTCAATCCAGTGATGTAAGCTATGCCGTGGCTCAAAACGGTTTTGAGAATGCGACTGGGGGTGCCGGGAATGATACTTTCTGGGGTAGTAGTGCAACGGACAATATCCTTATCGGAGGTGCAGGAGATGATGGTCTCCATGGTTATGTGGTAATGATACCTTAATCGGTGGCGCGGAGCAGATTACATGATTGGTGGCGAAGGCGATGACATCGTTCATGTGGACCAAGATGACACTTGGTATTCAGGCGGTGTGGGAACTGACACCATAAAGTATGTGGGAACTGGCGATTTTGAGTACTCACTCGATCAAGGGCACTTCGAAGTTGTCTTCTCCGGCGCTGGGAACGATGCCCTTTGGGGTGGGGATGCCGACGAAGAATTCCACGGCGGTGCAGGGAACGATGAACTCCATGGTGGGGCAGGGAATAACACCTTTTACGGAGATAGCGGCAACGATTACATCGTCAGCGGAGTAGGTGACGATACTATCCGGATAGAAGGAAGTGTCTTTGGTCATGATTCCGTTGATGATTTCACAGCAGGCGCTGGATCGAAAGATAAATTTATCTTAGACAGCGATGTGTTCGCTGATTTTGCCGATGTCATGAGCAAGGCAGAGGATTGGGGCGGTAGCACCACCTATATCACCCTCGATGATGACAATTCCATCACGCTGTACGGCGTACAGAAATCCGATCTTCATGTTGATGACTTCCAGTTTGTTTGAGTAATTACATGACATCCATTTCTAATAATACACCTCGGCGGCCATTGGTCGCCGAGGCTTTTGCTGCGTCCCGGTCCGGGTATGCAGGTGTCGGGGTCTTGAGTCTGGTCATCAACCTGTTGATGCTGACCGGCCCAATGTTCATGCTGCAGATCTATGACCGGGTGTTGGCGAGCCACAGTGTGCCGACGCTGGTGATCATCGCCAGTTTTGCCGGTATCCTGTACCTGTTCTTTGCTTTGCTTGAAGGCATCCGCGCCCGTGGGCTTTCGCGTATCTCGCAGGAGATCGACGCACGGCTGTCGCGCACCGCGTTCCTTGCCAATCTGCGCGTGCCGTTGCGCATGGGCAATGCAGGCAAGAACGTGGACCCAATCCGCGATCTGGAGACTATGCGCCAGTTCTGGGGTGGTCAGGGTCCAGCTGCGCTCTTTGATATTCCGTGGATGCCGATCTATCTGGGTCTGGTGTTTGTGCTTCATTTCTGGCTAGGCATGCTGGCTTTGGGCGGAGCTGTGATTATCCTCGCTCTTGTGCTGGCCAATGAGTTTATGAGCCGTGCACCAGCACGCGAGCTGTCGATGCAAAATGCGCAGCGCAGCAACACCCGCTCCGGTGCCCGCCGTAATGCAGAAGTTGTACGCGCTCTTGGCATGAGCTCCACGATGACCGCCAAGTGGGATGAGAGCAACGCCAAGTTCTATGATGCACAAACCAAGGCTGGCGATCGTGCTTCTTGTTTGCAACAGCCATCAAAGCCTTCCGTTTCATACTTGGCTCTGCGGTTCTGGCTGTGGGTGCATGGCTGGCGATCCGCCAGGAAGTCTCTCCGGGCGTTATGATTGCAGCCTCCATCATCACCTCGCGAGCTTTGTCCCCGGTGGAGCAGGCTGTCGGTCAGTGGCGTATCTTTATCGCAGCCCGCCAATCTCGTGCCCGTCTTGAGAAAGCACTGGAAGGTCTGAACGAGACAGCACTGAAACGGAATTGCCCCTGCCAACCAAGACCCTGAATGTGCAGCAGATTGCAACAGCCCCTCCGGGAGCCCGCGCGGTGACGTTGACAGGCGTTAACTTTGCGCTCAACGCTGGCGATGGTTTGGGTATCATCGGGCCATCCGGATCAGGTAAAACCAGTCTGGTCCGTGCCCTTGTTGGCGTCTGGCCAATCCTACGCGGATCTATGCGTTCTGGATGGCGCAGAGCCTAACCAGTGGTCCGAGGATCGCCTCGGCACAACTGTTGGTTATCTGCCGCAAGATGTTGAATTGTTTGACGGCACCAATGCGGAAAACATCTCCCGTTTTGCACCAGAGCGCAGTGACGACAAGGTATTGGAAGCCGCACAGCTTGCCGATGTACATCAGCTGGTGACCAGCCTGCCAAATGGCTATGACACACAGTCGGTGAAGGCGGTACGCTGCTTTCTGCCGGACAGCGCCAACGTATTGGCCTCGCCCGTGCACTTTACAACAGCCCGTTCCTGATCGTGCTGGATGAACCAAACTCCAATCTGGATTCAGAAGGGGAAGCAGCGCTCACCAGTGCTATCAAACTGATGCGCGAAACCGGTAGTATCGTGATTGTGGTCGCCCACCGTCCAAGTGCCATATCTGCGGTGGATCTGTTGCTTGTGGTCAAGGATGGTCAACAAGCCGCCTTTGGCCCGAAAGAAGAAGTCTTGCCCAAGATCAGTGCGCCAGCTGCCGCTACTGCCAAATCCGGACCGTTAAGCGTGGTGCCACATGTCTGAGCAACAACACTTTCCAGCATTCAAAAGTCACGCCGTAAACATATGGGCTGGGGCATTGGCCTTGTGGGTGTTTTGGTGGTTGGCCTTGGAGGCTGGGCCTCTGTTGCGCAAATTAACAGCGCGATTATCACCTCCGGCTCCATCGTGGTCGAAGGGCAGGCAAAAAAGGTTCAGCATCAGGAAGGCGGCATCATCGGTGAGATCCTCGTTAAGGATGGCGATAGGGTCAAAGCTGGCGATGTCCTATTCCGTCTGGATGAGACGGTGGTCAAAGCCAATCTGTCAATCACCCGCAAACGGCTTTACCAGATGCAGGCGCAGGAAGCGCGGCTATCTGCTGAATGGCGCAGTAAACTCAAAGTCACCTTCCCGAACAAGCTTACGATCCTTGCTAAAACTGATGCCATCACATCTGCCACCCTTGAAGGAGAGCAGGCTCTGTTTGCCGCCCGCCAAGGTATCAAAGGGCGCAAGATGCAGCTTGGCGAACAGGTTTCTCAGCTGGAGCAGCAGATTGTCGGGCTAACGGTGCAGCGCGACGCGAAGGCGGAAAGCATTGATCTGGTTACCCAACAGCTCTCGGACTTCTCCATCCTACTGGAAAAGCGCTTGATCAACGCCTCGCAAGTCACGGCCATCAAACGTGAACGAGCTGAGCTTGTGGGACAGCGCGGTGGGTTAATCTCGCAGGTTGCCCAGACCAAGGAAGCCATTAGCGAGAAGCGCATTCAGGTTCTACAGTTGGATGAAGAGTTCCTCGAAAAGGTACTCTCTGATCTTCAGGAGATACGCGCTCAGATTGCCGAGCTAGAAGAACAAGAAATCACCGCAGAAGATAGACTGAAGCGCATTGATATCCGCAGCCCGCAATCGGGCTATGTGCATCAACTTAACGTGCATACGGTTGGCGGCGTAATTGCACCCGGTGACATTCTCATGCTGGTGGTGCCAGAAAACGGCAAACTCATCGTGGAAACCCGAGTGGTTCCAACCGATGTGGATCAATTGTTGCCGGGGCAAAGCGCCTATGTGCGCCTTGCTGCCTTTGACCAGCGCACCACACCGGAACTGGGAGCGATAGTTCTTAACATCGCGCCAGACCTGACACGCGATCAGTCACTGGCGAACAGTTCTATCTGGCCCGGTTGAGGATCCTGGAAAGCGAACTACCAAAGCTTGGCGGACAGACCCTCGTCCCCGGTATGCCAGTCGAAGGCTTCATCCAAACCGAGAACGCACAGTCCTCTCCTACTTCATCAAACCCCCGCGATCAGATCGCTCATGCTCTCAAAGAGAAGTAGGGATTTGGTGTGTCGTAGGCTTTGCAGATTGTCGGGTCACCCATTTGTCAGGGAGTGTGACCAATGCGACTGCCCATAAGCGTCCGTAAGAGGGCCGGTATGCGTACGCCTTTACCTCGTTGTTTCACGTCGCTCTGTTTGGCAGAATCCGCGGATTTGATATTATCAAATAGATAGTACGAAATAATTTGCAGTGAAGGGGTGACTAACGTACATTTTGGCTATGAAAAACATCTTGATTGGCTACGCCCGCTGCTCGACCGACAAGCAGGACCTTGAAATCCAAAAATCGTCGCTCGCGGATCTTGGCGTTGATGCCAGCCGAATTTATAGCGATCACGGATTAACCGGCACCAACCGCACCCGACCGGGGCTCGATCAGCATTGGCAGCCGTGCGCGAGGGGGACACTTTGGTTGTTGCTAACTGGATCGGCTTGCCAGATCTGTACCAGACGCCAGATGGATTGCCGAACAGCTCACAGAGCGCGGCGTGAAGCTGCAGCTGGGCGCCAGCGTTTATGATCCGGTTGATCCTATGGGGAAGATGTTCTTCAACATTCTTGCCACTTTTGCCGAGTTTGAAGCCGACCTCATTAGACTACGAACCCGCGAAGGCATGAAGCGGCAAGAGCGCTAGGTAAACTGCGCGGCAAGAAACCCAAACTCTCGGAGCTGCAACATAAAGAGCTACGCCGGATGTACGATACCGGCGAGTACTCCATTTCCGATCTAGCGGAAATGTTTACCGTCTCCCGACCGACAGTGTACCGCACATTGGCGAGAACCAAGTCTCTTGAAAGCTCTGAAGCAAGAAAATTGGTCTACGCTGAAAATCTTTGCATCAGCACCAAAACGCCACAAGCTTGGATGCTGAGAGACTGAATTTGACCGAATATGGAAAATCTCGAAGTGATGATCAATGGGCTGACTTGGTGGGCCATATGTATGGACCGCCTGCATTTTGCAAGAGAGTTTTAACTTGGAACCTTGAAGTCGCTACTATGTATCCGACCTGTTTATCGGCGCGCGGCCGTGGCCTTGATGGTAATACGCACGTACCTACAGTTAATTAGCGGACAGGTTACTTAGAACCATTATGGCCCTCTGACTTTGGGTGCGTTCTTTCTTCCGTTCCATGCTTATGCTCTGTCGCGAACTTTTAAGGAGGTTCTGGTTAGATCGCCTCCATGTTGGGTCCGTCAGCATAAAGGTACGCGGGGTCCCGCAGGATTTAAAATTTGTACTTCCTCGTATTTTTGTCTGGGTGAACTCGCATAGTTTTTCGATTGCCAGTACGGAGTTTTTCTCTGTTCAACAAAGCGGGGCGAAGAGGTCTTTCAGGGTTTGCTCGTCAAACAGGGTGTTGTGGATATTTCGGGACTGGATAGAAGTGCTCGGCGAGAGCTTGTTTTTTCGCTTGTAGTGCCATAATTTTTCCTCGACTGTTCCTTTGACGACAAGGCGGTGCACAAAAACGGGTTTGTCTTGTCCGATGCGGTGCGCGCGATCCATTGCCTGTCGCTCAACAGCCGGATTCCACAAGGGTCATATAGGAAACCGTATCCGCCTCGGTCAGCGTCAGGCCAACACCACCTGCTTTGAGGCTTAGCAGAAAGACAGGAACTGTCCCGCTTTGAAATGCATTCAATACTGCGCCACGGTCTTTGGTTTGGCCTGTTAACATGACATAGGGGATACCTAATTCGTCGAGATCTGTGGCGATCAGATCTAGCATGGTCGTAAACTGCGAGAAGACCAGAAACGCGTCGATGTTCCGCGGTAGTTTCGATCAGAAGTTCCAGTAGCCGAGCGCGTTTGGCGCTGTCGGTGACCGAGCGCGCGGCTTCGGATTTGACCAAGCCGGGATCGCAGCAGACCTGGCGCAGTTTCAAAAGCGCATCAAGAATGGTAATTTGTGCCCCGTTCAGTCCGCGAGCTTGAACCGCTTCACGAACCCTCTCATCCATTGATGCACGTACGGTCTCATAAAGCGCCTGCTGTGGTTTAGGCAATTCGATATAATGAGTGATTTCAGTGCGAGGCGGTAATTCGGATGCGACCTCTTCTTTGGTGCGTCGCAACAAGAAGGGTCGGATCCGCCGATTCAGCCGTGCCTGTGCTGGGCATCTGCGTGCTTTTCGATCGGCGTGCGAAACACAGACACAAAAGTTTTGCGATTGCCCAGCAACCCCGGGACCACCCAGTCAAAGAGCGTCCAGAGGTCTTGCAAAGAGTTCTCAACCGGTGTGCCGGTCAGCGCCAATCGGCCAGAGCCGGGAATTAAACGCAGGGCTTTGGCCATTTGCGATGCCGGGTTTTTTAACGTCTGCGCCTCATCCACGATGATGAGGTCCCAATTTTGCGCAGACAGGATATCCTGATCACGTGACAATAGGGGATAGGTAGTTATCACGAGGTCCGCATCGGGGATTTGTCCAGCCAATTCCCGTCGCTTCAGTCCGTGCAGTGTCAGCAAACGCAATTCAGGTGTGAATTGTGCAGCCTGATTTTGCCAGTTATGCAGCAGGCTTGTAGGTGCCACCAAAAGTGACGGTCCACGGCCTTGGCGCGCTTGTAAAGTGGTTAGGGTCTGAAGTGTTTTCCCTAGCCCCATGTCATCGGCCAACACGCCGCCAAATCCGGCCTCGGTGATCCGTTCCATCCAATCGGCACCAAAGGCCTGATAGGGTCTGAGTTTGGCTTTGAGACCTTCAGGCGGTGTATAGTCGTCCTGAGCACTGAGAGCCTGAAGCGCTCTGGCGAGCGGCAAAATCCCGGCTTCATCAGCAAAGCACACGTCGCTTCCATTCAGCGCGTCATGTACCGCGGCAACGAGAGGCGCGTCGGTTGGATGCAAGCGATGCCTTTCAGCCTCCTGGCGCAAGAACAAATGTAAAACACCCGCAATGGGGGCGAGTGACACCTGCGTATAGCCTTCTTTGCCCAGATCAACATAAACCGGATGCCGGTCCATATCCTTGGTGAATGAATCCAGATCCGGTAGTGCTTGCGGGTCGTAATTGACCGCGATCTGCTCCAAAAACGCGGCGATCATAGGAGCAATGTCGTGATTTTTTGCGCTTATTTTGACCTGAAAGCCAAAAGAAAACCAATCATGCCCCTGAAACCCCTCACCGGGCTCGGCTTGGGTCGACACGGACAACTGCGCTTTAGCGGCGGATAAACGGTATGGCCATTTGGAATTTTCTGTAATCTGCCAGCCCTCGGAGCGCAGTTGTGGCAAGATATCGAAGGTAAAGCGCATTGCATCGTGTGAAGGGGCCGCAGGAAATACCAGATCTGCATCAAGCATCTTGTCGCTGGGTGTAAAATCTCCTTCAAAAGGAGGAATAGCACCGGTATCTACCAGTCGTAGATAACAATTCTCCTCCCATTCGTTATCGCGTTTTAATGTGATTACCTCATCGCCGCTGACAAACTGGGGTGACAAAAATCGCCAAAAGCAACGTCAATTCCTTCATAATCAAACAGCAAAGTCAGCGTTGGCAAAGTTGACACAGGTTTGCGATACCATCCTGCCGAGCAGGTTTTGGCCACATCAAGTTTCAGTTTTGCAACGCGGGTTTGAGGTGCTCGCGTGACCTGTTTAACTTGAACTGGTTTTGGTAACGGCAATACTCCAAGATGTGTGGGGAGCGCCTCGACGATCACCGGTAGATCATCCGGATTGAGCTCAGGGCTTTGCTCAACCAACCGGACGATTTCGGGTGATACCTGCCCTTCAAAACATCCTAGCTTACCAGCATTTGCGTCGATCCAGATCATATCAGCCCCGACCTGCACAACTTCGCCCGCAGCAAAACCTAGGCGCTGTGATCCGATGCCCCAACGTTCCATGTTAGATCTACTGGACGGTTTTCCTCGGACCAAACCAGTTTGCTGCTGATATCATTATTTGAAAAACAACGCTCCGTTTTGCAGATCCGCTCAATCAAATCCGTACCAACAGTGGGTGAATGGCGCAGCACTTCGGGGATATCCGTATAACTTCCATAACTGTACTGGCCAACAATCAACTTGGCCTGAGCCAGCTCTGAAACAAGGACGAGGTCAATAGGCCGAATAAACTTGGGAATGGATGATCGTAAGTTTTGCAGGATATTGTAGCGCTGCATTGATACATTCAGCCCGGTGCCTTGCGCGTTTACCCGCCCCTTCCAGATTGAAACTGAGAGCCCACCCCCGCTACGCTCCAGAACATAAAGCAGCCGTTCTTTGGTTTTCGGCGGATAGTCCTCTGGTCGTTCCTCATCTGACTTTGCGTTTGTCTGATCTCCATCCAAGGCCAGTTCATTGGTACGCGCTATCCAGGTTAGCATCCGGTGAGAGATTTGGGGTTTATCACGCAAGACAGACCCGTTCATCCCCGCCCAGGAGATCAACGCTGCAGCCACATGTTTGCAGTTGTATGCCACAGGACAGGTGCAATCCCCGTCTATCGTGTCCCCGGATGCTGCTTGTATGCGTTGGCGATAAACAACTCCGGACTCATTGCGCACCTCCGAAAGAAGATTGTTTTGTGGCGAACCAATCAGCTCTCCGACATAGCCCTTGTTCACATATGAACGAGCTCTTTCTAGAGTCCTGCTGTCAAATTGCTTCAGAAAATTCATAGGGTTCGCCTCAAAAAATCCTGTACCCGCGAAATCGAAGGTTATACATGCGCAAAGAAAAAACCAACCGAGGCAACAACAGGCTTGGATGGGTATCTTAAAATTGGAGTTACTGTCAATTCTGGGGCATGAGCTTTTACTTAAGCAGTTTTTATCAGGCTGAGGTTGTTGTCGCCATCTCAAAAGCCTCATACACCAGATTCAGTTATAGCTCCAAATTGGGGTCTGTTGAGGATACGTGTAAAATACACTCACTTCAAAAGCAACATGCTCCGCTAGCAAGGGCCTGCGTCCTTATGAAGGAGCTCCTTGCATGTTTTGTTGCACAAAGATTATAGCTCTTAGCGCAGTTCTTCTGCAGCGAGTAAGTGATAGCGGCCACCATTTTTATCAATAAGTGCGCCATTGACATATAGGTCATTGGCGCATAATCTGGGCTTATGACACGTCTTCAAACTGTAGTAGAGCTGCCTGAATTTGTCCGACGAGCAAAAGCCATAATGTCAAACACCGAACTTGAGGCATTAATCAATCACATCCTGAGTCTGGTGTCCCGTTAGGTGGGGGACTTAGAAAGGTTCGTATCCCGCGTAGGGGTGGCGGCAAAAGTGGAGATTACCGGACGATGTTTGTATTTGGAGGAAGTCACATGCCGTTGTTTCTTGTAACTGTCTTTGGCAAGAATGAAAAAAGTAATCTGACAAAAACAGAGCAGGCAGCGGCCGTTGATTTATCCAAGAAGATTGGCGCAATGTATGGAGATAAAAAATGAGCGCATTTTCCAGTGTCTCACAGGGATTGAATGAAGCCTTAGCCTATGCAGAGGGCAAAGACATTAACGCTACGCTGCATCAAGTGGAAGTTCCGGCCGTTGACGTTTGCGGGATAAGAAAGTCTACAGGGCTTTCTCAGAGCGATTTTGCCAAGAGCATTGGGGTTGCTAAGGGTACGCTTGTAAATTGGGAACAAGGTAGACGACATCCAAGTGGTCCAGCGCAAATCCTATTGGCTCTTATTGCTCGTAAGCCTACGGTTGTTCAGGATCTTCTTACGGATAAGTAGCTGTCTTAGATAGAATAGCTGTTACTCCTGACGCGCTGTAAGTGAGTTGGAGATGATACACGGACAGAGCCATCTGCCAGATCCAAACCTTCTGAAACACGTATCACCCTTGGGTTGGGTTCATATCAGCCTCACGGGTGATTATGTCTGGGATTCTGGCGCAGCAGAGCGTTCTAATGAACGCCACCTCAGCAATGCGAGAAGGTGGGCGTAAACTTATGAAGATGAAAAGGTTTACTAAATGTTCCCCTTAGCGTTTTCTGCGCACAGACCTTGCAATGACGCCAATGGGGCCAGATTCGATACCGCCAAAGGTGACGAATTGACCATAAGGTTATTCCAAGATAACATTATGATGACTTACGTTCTTTAGAGGTAACATTATGGCTACTGCAGTCAAAACCCCCCGGGCAGCGCGCAAAGAGCTCATGACCCTCGGGGAGAACATTCGTGTCGCGCGCCTGCGTCGAAAGCTGACGGCCGAGATCATCGCGCAGCGCGCCGGAACAACCCGGCAGACCGTGGCCAAGGTCGAGGACGGGGATCCTGCGGTCAAGATAGGCACCTATGCGGCAGTGTTACAGGCGCTTGGTCTCCTGAAAGGGTGGGGGCAACTCGACGACCTAGTTGGTGATCAGATGTCTCTCGATGGGCTTCCCAGCGGGCGAGGTTGAAGAATGGTTGAGGTTTGGATCGATTGGAAGGGTTTGCACCGAGTCGGCACGCTACACCGGACAGCGGGGCGGGGCAGGGAGCGGGTGTCCTTCACTTATCATGAGGGCTGGCTCGCTTACGAAAATGCTTTTGACTTGTCCCCGGACATGCCGCTGGGTCCGGGGCAGTTCGTGCCACAAGCAGGGCAGGACATGCTCGCACCGCTCGGGGACTCCTCCCCAGACACATGGGGTCGAACCGTCATGCGGCGCTATGAGGGGCGGATGGCCGAAGCCGAGGAACGACGTCCGAGGACGCTGCAAGAAACCGACTATCTGTTGGGCGTAAACGACGAGACCCGATTGGGCGCGCTACGGTACAAGGTTGATGACGAGTTCCAAGCGCACGAAGGGATAGGTGTGCCTGCGTTGCTCAGTCTCGGGGATCTGCTCCAAGCCTCTCAGCGTGTTCTTCGTGGGGAAGAGACCGCCGAAGACCTCAAAATGCTCTTTGTTCCAGGAAGCTCTCTGGGCGGTGCACGGCCGAAGGCCAGCATCTTGGATCAGCACGGACGCCTTTCTGTAGCGAAATTCCCGAAGGAAACGGACAACTACTGCGTCGAGCGTTGGGAAGCTATAACGATGGTGATAGCCCGGCGAGCCGGGATTACGGTTGCGGATCACACCCTCGAAATGGCTGACGACAAACCTGTCTTTTTGTCCCACCGGTTTGATCGGAACGAAGAGGGCAGGATCCCGTTCATCTCGGCGATGGCCATGCTTAACGGGCGGGACGGGGAAAGCTACAGCTACCTAGACCTAGCAGACGTGATCACCTCGGAAAGCGTAGCCCCGGACATGGATCGCGAGGAACTCTACAGGCGGGTCGCCTTTTCCATCCTCGTGACGAACCTCGATGACCACATGCGCAATCACGGATTTCTTCGCGGGAAGGGCGGCTGGCACCTCTCACCTGCGTACGACATCAACCCGATCCCGAACCAACCGCGCGTGCTCAAGAGCTTCGTGAACGACGACAATCCGGATGCTAGCATCGAACTGCACCGCTCTCAGCACGAGAATTACCTCCTCGAGGCTAAAGATGCCGATCACATCATTTCGGAAGTGGCCAAGGCCACGAAGACTTGGAAGGAAGTCGCCCATGCTTTGGGCGCACCGGAGCGGGAAATCAAGGAGATGGTGTCAGCTTTCGAGCATGAGGAAACGGATTTGGTCTGGTAATCAGGGACCAGAACAAGTTTTGCTCGTAGGCGTACGCTAAGCAATTTATCTTTATTGTCAGTAAGGTGTCTTTTAACCACCGTTATTGTACGTGTCCATAACGGGATATGGTGCTTTGAAAATACAGAGTATTTGGGCCTGATTTTTGCGAATGTACAAAAGTAATTCATTTTTTTATTTTTGTACGTCTACTTTTGTACATGCTTAAACCTAAATATATTTAGAAAATACAGTGGGTTAATCTCAATTTCTATTGTCGAATCTTATCAATATTAATGTTTTTGGACAAACAAGCTAAACCCATGTCGCATTCTGTCCCTTTGCGGGGATAGACCCAAGATGCATTCATCCGATTTCCCTTGAAATTGGCAACCATTAGATTGTGTATGGAGATAAGTCCTAAGCAACACACAAAAGAAGCTGCAAACGACTTGACGCCCGCAATCAACAATTGCGAGCGCCTATGCAAAATCCAAATGGCAGACCGCTGCCTTACTCCGAATTCAATTTGAGATAATCAGTTCACTGACGCGCCTGCCTGTCCCCTTCGCGATGGAATAGTTCAGGTTAACCTCATCCTGCCGGAAGTCCTCAAAGGTCTTTCGCGTCTCATCTGTATTATTGAGCGAGAGGATAAACCGACCTGCGATCTTGGAAAGCTGTTCTGCCATCTCTGCAAAGTCTGAGCGTTCAAATACCCCTTTGCCATAATCCTTTTCCCCGCCCCAGTAAGGCGGATCCAGATAAAACAGAGTTGCACTCGCATCATAGCGCTCAAGGCAGGCTCGCCAGTCGAGGTTCTCAATCGTCACAGCAGACAGTCTGTCAGATACCAGCTCGATATTGTTGAGCACACGCTTGACATTGAAGCGGGACGGACGCTCGACCGCAGTCCCGAAAGACTGCCCCGTGGCCTTCCCCCGAAGGCGAGGCGTTGCAGATAGTAAAACCGAACCGCCCTTTGAATATCCGTCAGGTGGTCAAGATCTGCATTGTGTAAGGCTTCAAACTCCTCACGGGATGCAAACATATATTCCAAGCTTCGCAAAAACTCAGGCTTGTGGGATCGCAAGACACGAAAGAAGGTGACAAGCTCACTGTTGATGTCATTAATGACTTCGCATTTAGCCACAGAGCTTCGCTTAAAAAACACCCCACCCATCCCGCAGAACACATCCACATAACTCAGGTGAGAGACTTGATTGATCTGGCCAACGATACGGCCAGCAAGCTGGCTTTTGCCACCAAGATACGGTGCCACCGGTTCAGCTTTAACCGGAGCGACTTCTCCAAACAAATTCATTTTGAGGATAGCTTTCAGGCTTTGGCAAATTTCCCAACCATAATTTACAACGGGTGTATAATGTCAATTAGGGAGGAGCCGTTTTGCTGAACTGCAAGCTCTCACGGACTGATTAACCAGACAGACCGTGGATGGACGTGGAGCTAACACGCCTATCTCCCTGCAGCAGAGAGATATAAAAGTACCTAAACGTCTCTAACAATCGTAGCAATTTAAAATGACTGATTGGTCATAAGTTCGGCCCTCGGACGTTCTAATACGATTGGTCAGTCTGTAGCTACTTCCAGCAGTCCCATCGATCACAATTGAGAGTGATCTTGTCCTGATACCTTGCAAGGCCACTGTTGCAGATGCCCAAGGGAAAATGTCCCCGTCATGGGATACAGCACCTATAAAGGGACATCCC
>NZ_FNLB01000006.1:0-142500 GCF_900104145.1 Pseudovibrio sp. Tun.PSC04-5.I4
TAAGACCTCACAGGAGCAAGTCAAATACATCAACAAACCCATTCTTATTCGCCGCGAAGCGGATATCACAAAACACTTCGGCCCCGCACGCGATGGCTATACCTTGCCGCAAAAACTGCGGGCGATGTTTAAGCAGGCCAAAACACGCGGCCTTGGGACCATTTGCGTGGTCAATGTGTTTGATCCGGCAACGCACAAAGATGACGCTGACAAACCGGATCCAAGCAAAGTCACCGGGCTTGATATCATCGGAGCGTTTGACGCTATGGGCCGCCCAGTGGCTTGAAGCTGGCTTATTCCTGTTATCAGCGCTTTGGCTGGTTCCAAAGAACATTCTGGCTCCAGGCTATGATGGGTTGGCCGGGGTTCGCTCAGAAATGGAAGCCATTTGTGGCCGCATTCGCGCTCGCTGCTATTGGGATGCCCCGTTTGGTGTCACCCTGCAGCAGCTTCAGGAGGCACGCGGGCCGGAAGGATCGTTTGATTTCCAGACCAATGACACACGGGTTAATCTGTGCTGGCCTATGATGGAAACGGTTAATCTGGATGAGATGTCGGATACTGCTGGTGAGGTAGTTGCAGATCACTATTCAGCTTATCTGGTGGGTGTCGTGCTTATGAGCGTGATGGAATACGGCTATCATCACAGCCCCTCCAATCGGCCTATCAAGGGCATTGAGGGTGCAGCTCAAGATGTGCTTTATGTGCCGGGCGATGGGTCCAGTGATACGCAAGTGACCCGATCCAACGGGATTATCTCGTGCGAGGAACGCTTTGGGAAAGGCCCGCACACATCGGGCAACCGCAATGCCGGGTATCCACTAAGACCACCATGCTGACGTTCTTCCACGCCCAGTACACGCAAGATGTGCTGGATGAAGCAATCTTGCACTTTCTCGATGAGAAGAAGGACCGAAATGGATCTTTGGCTCGCATTGAGCAGGTGGAGGATGCCATCAATGCTTGGGGGATTGGCAAGACCAAGGGCAATGACCCGGAACTCTCCGGGTTCCGCTTTGCTTTTGACCGGGAGAAAATGAGCCCGGCCTTTGCTGCGGACGGCTGGTACCACTACGCGCTGGAGTTTGCTCCTGTTGGTATAATGGAGACCATTAGCGTGCGCCGGTCCCTTAACATCAACCTTCTGGCCGATGCTCTGGGTCTTTCCCAGTCCGAGGCGGCTTAAGTAAATAATGGAGGGATAATCTATGGCTGATTTCCGCCGCTTTGGTCAGATCACCAATTCAGATATCTATTTGGGCGACAACACCCTTGTGGGGCTCGCCAAGTCCTTCAAAATGCCCAAGATTGAATGGAAGACGGTTGATATTGAAACACTGGGTCAGGTCGCTGTTTACAAAGCGCCCACCCGGACACTGGAAGCTCTCACTGGCGAAATTACAATGAGCAGCGTGGATCCGGATATTCAGGAGGATTTCCTCAATCCGACCAAGACCCACACACTCCAGTTGCACAAGTACGTGGATGTGAATGGTCCTGAAGGTTTGGATCTGGAGCGTTCTTATACCCTGATCACAGTATTGCAGGCCCGTTTCTTTGGTCATGATTTTGGCGAAAGCAAAAATGGCGATCCCGAAGAGATGACCCACGAAATGACAATCTCCCGCCTGGTGCAACGGGTTCATGACAGCAACAAGCCACTGTTTGAGGTGGATGTGTTTGCAAGCTCGGTGCGGAACTCTTCCGGCGAGATGTGGCGCGGTTAAGCGCATAACGGTCCAATCAGACCGCGATCAGGCTCCCATGCTTTTCGGCGTGGGGGCCTTTTTTATTGCGCAGATCAAAATGATAAGTTTCCAACCCAAGTTGAAAGGGATGCCATGACCCGCCCGGATGAGAATAAGAGCGAGAGTGAACGTGATCAGAGCGCACCGGTTGAGTCCGGTGTGGTTGCCAAACTGAAGGCACACCGCGACGCAAATCAAGGCACTGCGAGATTTACCCTGCCAGAGACTGGCGTTGTGGTGGTCTACCCAAAATTCCGCCGCCATGGTGACTGGACGCGGTCCCTGCGTCTGGCCAAAAACAAGATCGGCAAAGCCCAGATCCTTTACCTTTGTAAGATCGCAACATTCGATGGTGAGAAGCTCACCGAGGCAGACTTTAACACTTATATCCCGATGAATGATGCCAATGAGCTGCTTGGTGAGGTCTTTGGCGGTGATGATGATCTTGATGAGGACGATGAGGGAAACGGGAAGAAGACGACGGCGTAACGCTGTCGTCGCTTGAGTGCCACACCTATCTGGTCAACCGGGGTTGGGGCCCCGGTTATCTGGATGATTTGTCTGAGCCTGAATTCCTGACCACGCTTGACCAGCAAATCGCCTTTGATGAAGCCAAGGCCGAGGCGGAACGCAAGGCTGCGACGCGTGGCAATGCACAGTCTTAACGGAGCTTTCCATGCGTCTTGGTATTACCGCAGAATTTAAGGACCGCGCCTCAAAGGGACTTAAGAAGCTTCTTAAGTTCAACGAGCGCATGGAAAAGCAGCTCAAAACACAAGAAAAGCTCTCCAAAGGCCAGAGCAAAGCCACGCTCAAACAGGTTAAAGCAACAGAGAAGACCGCCAAGGCCACGGGAAAGGTGGCAAAGGCTGCTGAGAGCGTGGCAAAGGCCAACAAGAACGCGGCGAGCGGTGCCGCAAGCCTTGCAGGCCACACCGGGGAAGTTGCCAGTCAGATCGATAGGGCTAGCGGTTCCATGGGGCGACTTGTTGGTAAAACCGATGCGGCAGTGCGCAAGGCCGGTCTATTAAAACGTGCCTTTAACAAAGTCAAAGGGGCGACAAAGAGCCTTCAAAAAGGTGGCGCACTGATCAAAAGCGGGGGTGGAAAGATTGCGCGTGGGGCAGCGGTTGGTGCCGGGCTGATAGCCGGAGCATCGGTTGTAGCTGGTGTCGCCGCCAATACGGTGATTGGTCCTGCCGCTCAAATGGAAAACTACAAGGTTCAGCTTGCGGGGCTTGAAGGCTCTGAAGAAAAAGCTGAACAAGCCATGAGCTGGATCAGAGGCTTTGCAGATAAAACGCCCCTTCTTCTTAACGAAGTTGTTGAATCCTACAAGCTGCTTAAAAGCATGGGCATTGATCCCACCAACGGCAGCCTGCAAGCACTTACGGACACGATGTCCTTGAATGGCGGGAAGGCCGACTACCTGCACGGTATCATTCTCGCAGTGGGTCAAGCCTGGAACAAAGGTAAGCTTCAGGCTGAAGAAGCCATGCAGCTACAAGAGCGCGGCATCCCTGTCTGGGATATGCTTTCCAAAGCAACGGGTAAGACGTCTGCCGCCCTCATGGAAATGGCGTCCAAGGGCGAGTTGGGCCGTGAGGTGATCTCCAAACTCGTTGAGTTAATGGGAAACCGAGCCGCTGGTTCTTCAGAAGAACTCTCCAAAACATGGGACGGGATGGTCTCCAATATCATGGGGCGCTGGCTGGATTTTCAGTTGATGATTGCTGATGCTGGAGTGTTTGATTGGGCCAAGGAAAAACTGCAAGGGTTTCTGGACAAGCTCAATACCATGAAAGCTGACGGCTCGTTGCAGCAGTGGGCCGAAGACATCAGCAAAAACATCATCACCGGTTTGGAAGATTTTTGGGTCTTCGCTAAAGAGGTGATTGTTGCGCTGCGAGCTACTGGTGGGGCGTTGTCCGAAATTGCCGATATGATGGGCGGCTGGACTAATCTCGTCCGCTTGATGATCAAGCTGCCGTTTATAGCGGCCCTGATCAGTATTGTCACCGGATTGGTGCAGATTGGCGTGGGCCTTGCCGCTCTTGGCCCGGTCCTTGCCTCGCTTGGCGCAGGTCTTGCCGCACTTACAGCACCCTTTTTGATCGCCATTGCAATAGTTGCAGCCCTCGCTGTCGCGGCATGGCTTATTTATGATAACTGGGATGTGGTCAGCGTCTGGCTTGCAGCTGCCTGGGCATGGATTGCGGATATGGCTGTCGTTGCCTGGGACATATTAAAAGCTCTGTTTGGCTGGACGCCGCTTGGCATGATTGTGAACAACTGGGGCGAGATCACCACCTGGTTGGCGACCTTCTGGGAAGATATTAAAACCACAGCAAGTACGGCATGGACGGGTCTTAAAACTCTGTTTGGCTGGACGCCACTTGGCATGATTGTTAACAACTGGGGTGAGATTACAACCTGGCTGGATACGTTCTGGACAAACCTGAAAAGCAAGGTCTCAGTGAAGTGGGCCGACCTTCAAGCCGTGTTCACTGACTGGAACTGGCCGGGACTGCCTGAGTTCAAGCTGCCTAGCTTTACGGCGGTCAAACAAGCTTTCACTAATTTCTTCAGTGGTTCGTGGTTGCCTAAGGTGGATACGTTCTCCACTTTCTGGGAAGGGCTAACCAGCATGGCTGATGGTGTCTGGCAGAAACTGTCGGGCATCTTTGAGGCTATCGGGACTGCCGGTAAAACCCTTACCACCACCATTGGCGAAACTCTTTTTGGCTGGACGCCGCTTGATAAAATTACTGCCAACTGGGGTGAGATTACAACCTGGCTGGATACGTTCTGGACAGACCTGAAAAGCAAGGCCTTAGTGAAGTGGGCCGACCTTCAAGCCGTGTTCACCGACTGGAACTGGCCGGGTCTGCCTGAGTTCAAGTTGCCAAGCTTTACGGCAGTCAAACAAGCTTTCACTGATTTCTTCAGTGGTTCGTGGTTGCCTAAGGTGGATACGTTCTCCACTTTCTGGGAAAGGCTAACGAGCCTGGCTGATGGTGCATGGCAGAAACTATCGGGTATCTTTGAGGCTATCGGGACTGCCGGTAAAACCCTTGCCACAACTGTTGGCGAAACTTTAAAATCCCTTGCTGATATGGCAGGCAAGGTCTGGTCCTCGGTGACCGGCCCGGAAGGTGCTGACCGATTTATTGACCAGCTTACTGAAGTTGCAGAAAACGGCTGGTCCTCTGATTTCATGGAAGGGCTGGCGCTTACAGAGGCTTTGCAAGCTGGTCAGGTGAACCTTGATACCTACCAGCAAAAGCTTGCCGCCATTGCTTTAGGTGGAGGCGAGTTCGCCTCGCACGCTCAAAAGATGATGGACCTGTCCCGCCAGCTTGAAGGCCATTCTGGTTTCAGCCAGCAAGAGCAAGCGCCAACCAGCCTTGCAGAGGTTGAAAAAGCGAGTGCTGCGCTGGAAGCCCTTCAGGTAACAAGCCGAGCAGCTATTGCAGAAGTAGACAACCTGCTGGGCGGTGTGGACTTTGCCTATCACGGCCAGCGCATGATGGAGACCATTGCCGTTGGTATGCGTACCCGTGCGCATTTGTTGGTGGAAGAAATGCGTCAGGTAACAAAGGTCCTACGTGATCACTTGCCATCCTCACCAGCAAAGCTTGGCCCGCTTTCCGATATCCACCGTCTTAAGTTTAGCGAGACTATCGCCCAGTCAATCAAACCCGCCCCAATGGTCAGGGCCATGCGCAAAGCAGCAGCAGCGACTATGGCGGCGGCAACCCTGAGTACAGCCACGGTTTCTCCATCACTGGCCGCCTCCGCGCCGCAGGCAATCACACCGCCCGCTCATGCAATTCAGGCGGCAGGTGGATCGGGTGGCACAGGTCAGGGCGGAACTATATCCGTCACCTTCAGCCCAAAAATCACAGTAGGCTCAGGGGCATCAATTACCAAAGATGAGCTTGCCGAACTGCTTGAGGATCAGGCGGAGGATTTGGTCGCTCTGCTGCTTCGAAAAATAGATGAGAAAAAGAGGTTGGAGTTTTAGATGATTTTTGCCAGCCTTGGAGACTTTCAACTGGGCACGTCAAACGTGATGACTGGTCCTACAGCAGCTGATGAAACTCTTGTCAACGACTTCCACGAGCACAAGGTGGTGCGCGGTAAACCCGTACCCCAGCGCGGTGGTGAAGCGTTAGACCGGCGTTCATTCTCATTTTTCTTTGAGGAAAGCTTCTGCAATCCAGAGGCTGAGTATGCCCGCCTTGTTGCCTCCAAAATCTCCGGGGCGGTAATGCCATTTATTCCCGGCAGCGGTGGGTTTCTTGGCAAACACTATTTTATCAAACAGCTCAAAAGCACCACCCAAAAGACCACAGAGAGTGGCCGCATTGTGCGTATTGAGGCCAGCATGGAGCTGGTGGAAGTGCCCGGAAGTGCTTTGAGCGTTGGCGGGCTTAGCATCGCCGGAGCTGCAGTTGCATTGCTCAACCCGCTCTTAAAGAGACTTAAATGATGGGCGTTAAAACCGGCGATTATCTGGAACATTTCACTGAACCGGGTGAGCGCTGGGATACCATTGCGTGGGCCTATTACCGTGATGCCCAGATGATGGACTTGCTGATTGTTGAAAACCGGCATTTATTCCCGCAAGAAATCGCCCGCATTCCCGCTATTCTTCCTCCGCGTCTGACCCTTCGTATCCCGGTTGTTGAGCAATATCCCCTGGATACAGATCTGTTGCCGCCATGGAAGCGCGGCACGGCGGAGGGTTAGGTGATGGATCTGCGCGAGCCTTTTCTCTCCCTCAAGATCAACGGCGTTGAAGTGGCAGATAACCTTGCCCCGCATCTGATTGATTTTTCCTGGACAGATAATCTGCATGGCAAGGCCGATGAGGTCTCCGTCACCCTGCGCGATGATGCCGGGTTGTGGCGCGGTCCGTGGCGACCGGAAAAAGCCGATAAGGTTATCGCGACCATTGGCTATCGCGGCTATCCGCCCATGCCATGCGGTGAGTTTGAGGTGGATATTCCTGAGGCGCAAGGTTCACGGCTGAACGACCGGCTCAGCTTCAAGGCGGTGTCAGCGGCTAATTCCACCGAGCAACGCACCAAGAAATCCAAATCCTTTGAAGAAACGAACCTGAAAAAGGTCATTGAGGAGGTCGCCAAGGCTCTGAATTATACCGTCTCTGGCAAGATTGAAGAGATCCCGTTTAAGTTCAAGCGTCAGCGCCGTGAACGCGACCTTCAGTTCCTCACGCGGCTGGCAGAAGACTACGGTTATTTCTTTGCCATCAAAGACAAACAACTGGTGTTTTACAAACGTGAGGATCTGGATAAACGCGATCCTGCTACCACCTTTGATCTGGTGGATGGCACGACCATTATCAGCTGGAAGGCAACCGATAAAACCCACCAGACCTATAGTAAAGCCAAGGTTGCTTATGCCCACGGCCAAAAAAAGAAGTTGATCACAGGCGAAGTGCAGGACCTTTCCATTAAGTCCGGCGATACACTCACCATTGATGAGCGGGTAGAAGATGAGGCGGAAGCTAAAACTGTCGCCAAGTCCCGCCTTGCCAAAGCCAATGAAGACGGACTGGTTGCCACGCTAACGCTGGTTGGTGATCCGCTCCTGATTGCCGGGCAGGTGGTGGCTCTGGGGGCGACCTTCGGCAAATACTCAGCAAGCTATCTGGTGCACAAAGCCCAGCACAAGATCGCACGCGGCACCTACACCACGCAACTGGAGCTGAAAGCTATCCGTAAGGATGGTAAAGTTCGAAAAGCATCTACCAAAGGCAGCAAAGCTGGTGGTTCATCCGGCCTGTTTGACGGGCCAGTGCAGGATCTATCTAAGCCCAAAGGGCAATCGTTTTAAAGGGGTGTAGCACTCTCGCCAAGCCTAATTTAGAGGAGTTCGTAGGTTCAAAGTTTCAGCTACGAAAGATGTCTAAGTGCAAACTATAGCCTGAGGACGTTCCTGAACATGAAGTATCTTAAAATAGTAAAAGGCTTTTTCGCCCGACCGCATAAATCTCGAGTTCTACGGTACAAAGAGCGAATAGCAAGTGCGTCTCTAGGGGGCGGATTCGGTGCGTGGATTGGTAGCAGTATCGGAATAGCAATGCTTGGAACCGCCTTCGTTGGCACGATATTATTTACCACAATTTGTGCAGTCATCGGCGTACTTTTAGTGCCGGACTTAAGGCGGTTATTTCGAAGAAAAGATAAAGGTGAGAATACTGATGCCACGGATAACTGATGGTGAAAGCTCCAGCCCGTTTAAACGCGGCACTATAACGAAGCACAGTAAAGGCGGACGGGCGCAGGTTGAATTCCTTGACGAAGACGGCAATGCCTCTGCGTGGCTGTCAGTCAGCCAGCGCAACACCAAGGGGCAGAAGAGCTACGACATGCCTGCGATTGGAACCCAAGTTTGGTGTTTGCTGGATGCTTATGGTGAGGATGGGGTGATCGGCGGGGCGGTCTGGTCTGACGAGGATGCGCCGCCCTCCAACGATCCGAACATCGTCCATGATGTTTTCGGGCCACTAGAGATTTTTTACAATAAAACCACGGGGGAGATGAAGGTCAAAGGCGCACCAAAGATTACCTTTGAAGCCGATCTGATTGAGCTAAAAGGCACGATAAAGATGGAGGGTGATAGCGTCACCCACAACCGTAAAGAAGTGGGTGAGACTCATAAGCATAAGGACGTTACACCGGGACCAGCTCAGACGGGTGTGGTGGTTTAGTATGAGTTTCCTAAACCGTGTCGAGTTTCTCAAGATTGAGCGCTTGCGCAAAATCAATCGTTAATGGATGCCACCCACGCCCACTGGAAATTTCTGTAGTTTTCAACTTCTCTCTGAGCGCATCACCAGATTTAACTTCAGTGATAATAGCCAGTTTTTTGAAATTTTTCCGTTGTGCCGCTCTGACAAAGAATTCGAAATTAGGGTAGAAATCAACGTAATATAGGGTTTGTGGATACCACCGGATATCTCGCAACTGCGAAACCAGTAGTACCAGCAGGTCTGCTTGCATAATGTCCTTAAATGGTAAATCCGTTCGATCTGAATGCCGTTTAATTAGTTTTGCCGCAGGTGAGTGGCAATTCGGCTCGCCATTACTCAGCGAGTTGTTGAGATCGTCTCCGGCAGAAGCGTGAAACTTCGCAAAAGAGCCGTAATCGGTACCCGTATGTCGCTCAGATGGTGGCAAAATATATTTCGTCTCGAAGATTACGTTTAGTGTGCTAAATGATTTTGTTTTAATCAAAACCGCCACAAAATATAAGAACACTTCATAAACAAAGAGCGAGTGAGCAGTCCACCATTTGTCGTTAAAGCGAGTTACTTCCTCAGTCCTAAACCTCAGCGCAAGTACCCTTTCAAGGAGATCAATCAACGTCTCTGAAAAGTCTTCCTCATTACCTCTCAGTGTACTTTCCAACAAAAGCCAATCGACAAGGAAATTTCTAATCGGCTTTAGCTTTTCGTAATCAGAAATTATCCTTTGTCCCCAATCATCTACGTTCGGTTCTTCACGAATTCTCAGTTCATCAACATAGGATACGCAAGCGTCAAAAAAATCTTCACGCAACAACGGTACTGTAGTCTTTCCTTGTTTTAATCCGTTCTCAAGAGATCTAATTTTTGCTGTGACACCGGACGTGGGGAGAGTAGTATTCTGAGTTAGATAAGCTGGTTTCTTACCTAGGGCGGGTTTGGTGAAACGTGGTTGCCCATTTAGGAACCGGACTAAATCTTCCCACGTTTCATTTACTTTTTCTGGAGACGTAAAATTGAACCCAATCCGAGAAGCAATAAAGGTTGGAAGATAAGGTTCTCCGTCGTCATTAAACTCACAGAAAATCGAAACGAATTTTGATTGAGCGGTTTTCTTATAGACCTCTTGAGAAACGATTAGTGCCTCTATGCCAACCCCCGCTTGTCGAGCGTCAGCCTTTTCTACATAAGACTGATCGCACACTAGTAAAACATGCGTAATGGTTGGATCTTGAACCATTTTTTCCATAAAAACAATTTTATCATCCCCCGGTCTAAGGTCATAGATATCAATGATCACATTGACACCATCACCAAATAGACGGTCTGCCCATTCTCTAACGCGTTCCTTATGCGCTACGTCTGTCCAGTTATATGAAATAAAAACCTTTGGTACCAACGGTTCTGCTTTTACATTCATTCCTAAATCGCCCTATCTGCGGAACACTTCCGTAACCTAGCTACCCTCTCGCGCGATACCTTGCCTACAACGAGAAGTTTTAGCAAGGATGTTTGCGGGCGATGGTTTTAGATCCCCTCCATTGGCAGATTAAGCTGGCACAGGACCCTGATGCGCTCTGGAATGAGGCGGTCATTGGACTGGATGATCTGGCCCAGTGCATCCGCATTATCTGCCTGACGGCCAAGCTGTCTGTTCCCACCCAGCCAGAGCAGTTCTGCAGTGCGCTTGATTATATCGACCGCGTTCCTACCGAGGCAATCCCCGGCATTTCCAAGGAGATCTGGGAGGGCATAGATCGCTGGGAGCCGCGCATTCTGCTGGATAGCGTAGATGTGGTGCAGGCAGGCTTTGCCTATTTCACCGCAGCTATTTACTGGCGGCCACGCTCTGACGTTCTTTCCGACATTAATCGCACCGATGTTGATTTTATGAGGGCTGAGTGATGGTAAACCTGATCAAAGCCCTGACTACAGATGAGCTGATCCGTCGCGGTCCGCCGCAACACTTCACCGTGTCCTCCAAGGTCTGGCGAGAAAAGCTGGTGACGTGGTGGCAAACCCACCCGGACGGCCCTCAGCGCAAGCTTTACCCGGCCCACTATGAAATGCTGTTCATCAACCTGCTGGCCTATGCCTTATCGCTACTTGGCAAAGAAGGACAAGACGCCGCCGACAAACGCTGGCTCCTGTTTGCCACTGGGGCATCGCTGGATGTGGCCGCCGCCAACAATGGCACTTTTCGCCTGAAGGCCAAGGCGGCCACAGTGCAGCTCACCTTCACACTGGATGAACCACGCAGTACCGATCTTGTTTTGCCACGCGGCCTTGAGGTCAGCGCCGGGGCGTTCTCATTTGCACTGGATGAACAGCAGATTTTGAAGGCTGGTGCGCTTTCTTTGAATGCTCGTGCCACAGCTACCCAACCGGGGTTAGAAGCCAACGGACTGCTGCCCGGCCAGATCACGCAAATGTCTGCGGGCTATCCTGATGTGAGTGTGACCAACTCAATCACTAGCGAAGGCGGCACGACTGCAGAAGACGATGGCTCTCTGCTTTACCGCGCCGCCAAAGCCCATGATCGCATCTCCAAGGCCGGACCAAAAGAAAGTTACCGCCAGCAGGCCCGTGCGTTTTCACCTGACATTGCAGATGTGGAAGTGATCCGGCCTGCACCGGGGCGCATTGCGCTTTATGTGTTGCTTAAGTCAGGAGTGCCGAGTGCTCAGTTCTGTGAGGATCTGAAAGCCTATCTGGATCCTGACAGCAAGCGACCGCAAGGAGATGATCTAAGCGTTCATCCCGGTGAATTGGTGAGCGTCACTATTACCGGACCGCTGAAGGTCAATGGAGATTTTGAAGTGGCACGCGCTGCCTCTGAACAGGCCATTCGCGAAGCCGGGATCATATGGTCGCAGCGTTTGGGTGAGTACCTGGCGCTCTCGGCCTTAACGCCTGCAGTACGCCATGTGGAAGGCGTAGTGGATGTCGATCTACATGTGACAAATCTTGCCTCGCGACAACTTGGTAAAATCCAATTTGCTGTGATTGGTGATGTGGTTCTGGAGGCGGAGAATGACTGACCGGCGCTTTCCCTACACGCTTATTCCGCCCAGCATCAGTGAGCCACGCACACGAGCCTTGCTGGATGCCTTTGAAGCTATGATCGGTGCCTTTGATTTTTCAGTGCTGTTGCAACGAAACGCAGATGAGACATCCACGGAAGCTCTGCCACTGGCAATGCATGACCGCTCGCTGGAGGAGTTCATCGGGGAAGATGGGCTACCGGAGGAAGCCGTCCGCCGTCTTATTGATGAAGCATGGCCGTTGCATGAGGACAAAGGCACTGATGATGGTGTTGCGTTGGGTCTGTCATTGATTGGCGTACGGCCTCATTTTGAGCACTGGTGGCAGCAAGAGCCAGAGGGGCCGCACGATACTCATAATCTCACCGTCTATGTAAATGAGCACCTGTTTGATGATGAGGCTGTTCTGCTCAATTCCAAAGTGCAGATCGCTGCCCTCACCATGGTGGACGCTACCAAACGCTGGTCACAGGATACCAACTTTGAACTCGGTGCTGAATTTGAAACAACACTCAGCCTTGGTCTGGGCGGGGCTTGTGTTGCTCTGGCTGAGCCTATGGGCGCGATGGCTATTCCAGAGTCTGGGGCAACACTCTGTGCAGGTGCTGTGGGCCGTGGTGTCGCTCATATGGCGCGGGTGTTTGAACCTGTCTTACCAGAGGCGGGCACACACCTTGCCAGCGCTGCCATCGCACGCGGTCATTCCTTTCTTTCACTTCACGGAGAGCTTTTGCCATGAGTTTAAAAGCGATCAATCCAACACTGACACGCGCTGGTATGCGGGCGATCTTTAACGCATCCGATGCGGGCCTTCACGCGAAGATTACCCATCTGGCCTTCGGCTCCAGCCGTTACACGCCAACTGGAACCGAGAACGGTCTCAAGTCTGAAAAGGCACGCATTGAGATTGTCGGCAGCCGCTATCTGGATGATTTCCAAATGGAGATTACCGCAAAGATAGATGGACCAACCGGCTTCACGCTGGCTGAGCTTGGCGTGATGCTTGAGGACGGAACACTGCTGGCCGTTTGGTCTGATCCTGACACGCCGCTGGCCCAATATACGCCTGGTGTTCCGATTGCCTTTTCCTTTGTGTTGGCACTTTCAAGCTTGCCGCAGGATGTCATCGAGGTGACGGGCGATGTGGATCTGCAACTCTTCTTTGGCGAGGAGTTTGCGCAGGTTGGAACAGCTTTGATTGGCATGCAGCTGCGTGCAAAACATTTGCAGGAACGCGTTGCTGAACTGGAGAAAGGTAAAGCCCAGTTTGCAGCTGTTTCAACATTTATCACACAGCAACAGCAGACGATTGCCACTCAGCAATTGCAGATAAACGAGCTACTTGGCCTCATCACTAATACTGGGGCACTCGCACTCATTAATTCCCGAAACATCTTTGAAACACAGGAGGCACTGCAATGAGCCTGACGCAAAATATCACAACCCTTATTGGCCGGGCTGATAGTCTGGTCAGCGCCTATGAGACCAAGGCAGATGAGATCAATCAGAAAATTCAGGAAGCAGTAGCTGCCTTTCCTGATACTCATAAAGTCTTTTATGTGGACCCGACACGTGGTCATAGCAGCAATTCCGGTTCACGCGACAACCCCCTGCTTACCATTCAAGATGCAATCAGCCGCACTCCAATCAATGGCAGTGCTAACATCAATTTATTAGCAGACACAATGTTGCCGCCAGCACGCTACAGCCTTCAGAACAAAAGCATTCAGATCTACGGTCATGAAGCACCAAACGGCAAAGCGAAACTAACGGCTTCTGTGTTTGAACATAATGGATATGCCTACCTATCTGGCTGGAACACATTTGGGCTGAACGCTGGCTTCATGTTCCGCTTCATCGATGTTGATTTTCCGCAGTATACCGGTGATCTGCACGGTTATATTCGCTATAGGTCCATTTTGGGGAACTTTGCCGGTTATGTGCAAACTCTTTCTCATTTTGCTTTCTCTGATGCCAGTTTGATCTTCCCGAACGAAAACGGCTTTGGTTGGCTAGCCTGTGCAACGCATACCGGTTTGGTTTTTCTTGGCAATGGAATTACCGACGTGAACGGGAATATGTCGGGGCAGTACGTAGATGGAGCTGACGCCGCAAACCCTTCCAATACCCCTCAGTTACTCACCAACATGAAAACTCTTTAAAGGAGGCGGCTCTATGACCTTGCTTGATTTTAGTTATAACGGCAGAACTTATCGGAATTTTTCAGAGGAGGCCGCTGTTGCTGCTGGCGTTCCCCAAGCCGCAATTGACGAGGCATTGGCCTCTGAGCGCTTGAGTACCGTTAAAGCGGAATGCCGCAGACGCATCTATGCGCAGGCAAGCTCTGAGACCCAGATAAACATGGCGACCGCGACTGCCGCTGTTGCAGGCAAGGCGGTTGAGGATCGCAGTGCAGAAGACTTGGCGCTTCTAAACAGCACCAAGGCTGCATTCGATTGGGTCAACGCTATGCGGGCCAAGGTGATTGATCTTGCCGCAGATCCAGACACGGGCTTTACGCTGGATGCAAGTTGGCCGGATTGCCCGGCTGATGTGGTTGCTATTGTGGAGCAGTTTTAACAAGCCGGAACACATCCGGCGCACGCCCAAACTGCCCGCACTAATATGAAGCGGAAGGCCCGGAGAAATCTCCGGGCACCGGGCATCAAGTGCAAACCAGAGCCCAGCCAGTGAAGACAATAATATCACTGCTCACGCCGCATCAACTCACCAAACAATGAGCTGCGGGACCATCATATGCGAGATAGGGAATGGAGTCTATCAAGTGCTGCAAATGCGCAGCTCTCCTCCTCAAAAAAGAAGAAAATGCCCTTCAGGGGCGCATCGAAATCAAATGCCGCCGCTGTTGCACATATAATGACCTGAGGCCAGATGAGCCCTTAGAAAATAACAATAAGAAATGACAGTAACTCCCGTCAGACCTACCAAACCTGTGGCCGCTTATATCGGAGGAAAAATGCAACTTGCAAAGCACGTTTCAGCCCGGATTAGCGCGGTCGCTCATCAAACCTATGTTGAACCATTTGTCGGTATGGGTGGGATCTTTTTCCGCCGGGCTGAACAGCCGAAATGTGAAGTCATCAATGACATCTCCGGCGATGTGGTAACTCTGTTCCGCATCCTACAACGCCACTATCCGCAGTTTTTGGAAGTGCTCAAGTTCCAGCTGACAAGCCGCTCTGAGTTTGAGCGTTTGGTGAAAATTGATCCTGACACGCTGACAGATCTGGAGCGGGCTGCCCGTTTCATTTACCTGCAACGCACGGCTTTTGGGGGTAAGGTAGAGGGACGTAATTTCGGTGTAGACTTACGAGGGGCAAGGTTTGATCTGAGCAAGGTGGTGCCGCTTCTGGAGGACGTTCATGAACGCTTATCCGGCGTCATCATTGAGCGCCTGCCTTACGCTGATTGCATCAAGCGATATGACCGGGCTGAAACACTATTCTATCTGGATCCGCCGTACTGGGCCTGCGAGGACTATTACGGCAAAGACGTGTTTACCGCTGAAGACTTCCAAAAGCTGGCCGATCAACTCAGAGCCATTAAAGGCCGGTTCCTTCTTTCCATCAACGACACACCGCAGATCAGAGAGATCTTCGCTGGCTTTGATCTGGAAGAGGTGAGCCTCAACTACACGATGAATGCTACCCGTCAGAAGGCAGCTAAAGAGCTGATTATCAGTAACTAAAACTGGGGAACAAAAGGGGCGTTAGAAAGCGTTGTAAAGCAGCTCTTCTAACGCTCAAAAACTGGAGGTAAAAGAGAGGATGCGCCGTGCATTCTAAAACGCCCACCTATGCAAAAACTCGCGCCGCGCCACATTGGAAAGAAGGGGTGTGGAGGAGTGGTCAATCTAGGGAAGATCGTAATGATCCATAATTTGAAGCAGCAGGGACTGTCTGTAAGTGCCATAGCGCGCAAAGCCGGGCTGGATAGAAAGACGGTCAGCAAATACTTACACCAAGGCCTTGAAGCTCCTGTCTACGGCCCCCGCCAGCGTGACGGGCGTGTACTGGAGGAATACAAAGGCTATTTACTTGAGCGACTGGAGCGGTTTCCCGGTCTATCTGCCCGGCGCTTGCTTCGTGAGCTGAAGACACTGGGGTTTAAGGGCGGTTACTCCACTGTAACGGAATATCTTCGCCTGATCCGTCCAGCTCCTCCGCATGCATTTGAACGGCGCTTTGAGACAGCACCAGGCCAGCAGGCACAGGTAGATTTTGCTGAGTTTCAGGTGGAGTTCACCAGTGAACCAGATGTGGTGCGAAAAGTCTTTTTGTTTTCAATGGTGCTGAGTAATTCACGGTTTTTGTGGGGGCGCTATTGTGCCAATCAAAAACTAGAGACAGTCCTGCGTTGTCATATCGCGGCCTTTGAGGTCTTCGGCGGAGCGACACTGGAAGTCCTGTATGATCGCATGAAGACAGCCGTTCTGGGAGAGGAGCCAGATGGCACTGTTCTTTTTAATCCTGCTCTTGTCGCTCTTCTGGACCATTATGGCGCTCAGCCGGATGCCTGCCAGCCCTACCGGGCCAAAACCAAGGGCAAGGTGGAGCGGCCATTTCGTTACATCCGGCAGGATTTCTTCCTTGGTCGTACGTTCCGCGATCTGGACGATCTTAATGCCCAGTTCACACGCTGGTGCAAGGAAATTGCCAATGCCCGTGTTCATGCCACCACCAACCGTGTGGTGGGCGAGGTCTTTGGAGAGGAACAGCCCGCTCTGATCCCTTTGCCAGCGCACCCTTATGATGCTGTTTTACTGGTGGAGCGGCGGGTCACGCGTGATGGCATGGTCTCCGTTGGAGGTAATCTTTATTCAGTGCCGGACACCGTTAAGAAACGGATGGTCGAAGTCCAGCATCACCCGCAAGAGGTGCGCATCTATGAAAACGGTCAGCTCATCGCCACCCATCCGGTCATGGAGGGAAAGAACCAGCGCCGGGTTGATCCATGCCATCGCAAGGCTCCTCCACGGGCAACACAGCGCCGTCGTCTGGCTGCGGAGCCAACCAAACACAGCGGTGTAAACCAACGCCCACTGGAGTTCTATGAAGCGGTAGGCCAACGACTTGCCAGTACTGGAGGTAAGCCATGAGTTCGCTCAGTAAACGCATTCAGTCTTCACTGGTAGGCTTAAAAATGCCGCGGGCTTTAGAGGTGCTCGACCACACGCTGAGCCAATTGGAACAAGGGGAACTCACGGCACTGGAGGCCCTGGATTCTCTGCTCAATGAAGAATATTCAACACGCGAGGGCCGCCGTATCGGCGTCGCCCTGACGACAGCGCGGCTTACTCCGATAAAAACACTGGAAAGCTTCGACTTTACCTTCCAGCCCTCGCTGGACAGGGATCGCATCATGGCTCTAGCCGAACTGGAGTTCATCACTCGCAATGAAGTGGTACACTTTCTCGGTCCACCTGGTACAGGAAAGAGCCATCTGGCAACTGCTCTTGGGGTTGCAGCCGTTAAAGCGGGTAAACGGGTGTATCGCATTGCTTTAGCTGACCTCATCGAAGCCTTGGCAAAAGCTGAAAAAGAAGGGCGGTTGACTGAGAAACTACGCTTCTTTGCACGAACTTCACTGCTAATCGTCGATGAAATCGGTTATCTGCCAATTACCAATGGGGGAGCAAACTTGTTCTTCCAGCTCGTCAATGCCAAATATGAAAAGGGATCCATGATCCTCACCTCAAACCGTGGCTTTGCGGAATGGGGTGAGATCTTTGGTGATCGCGTTATTGCCACAGCCCTTCTCGATCGGCTTTTGCATCATGCCGTCGTCATCCAGATCGAAGGTGCTAGTTATCGGTTGCGCAGCCATGCGGACCTCATGCCAGAGCACGTACGGGCTAACGCTTCAATAGCTCCACCTCCACCACCAAAACGACGCGGCAGGCCACCCAAAAAGGAGAGTTAGACCCACAGACAAGGCTGGTCACCAAATACTCAAACTGAGGACTTTCCGTCCAGCACATGTGGGGAAATTTGACTCAGCATTGACATGACTGGCATGGAGCTTCTCAGCTCGGAAAGAAACTGTTTGGCGGTTGCTTCATCAGTATTTGGCAAAGCAACGCAAAACTCATCTCCACCAATCCGGATGGCTACACCATCATGAGGCAGTAGATCAGAAATGCGGTGTGCAACGGAGATGATCAGGTTATCTCCGGTTTCATGGCCAAACTTGTCATTGATTTGCTTGAACCGATCAATGTCAATCATAGCGTACCGCATCTCTTTACCTGCTTTCATATGGTCTTGATGAAGCTGGTCAACAACGTTGTAAAGATGCCTTCGATTGAACAATCCCGTCATTGGATCACGATGGGCCATTTCGGTTAGTTCAAAGATCCGGTCAATCTGGTTTAAGTTCTGTGAGACGCGCAGCATCAACTCCTCAGGCGTACAGGACTTATTGAGAAAGTCATTGGCGCCGGATTTTAAAAACTTTGCGGTGAGCTGTGGGTCTACCGTCGCGGAGACGCCGATGACCGCAAGGGTATTGAAGCTGAAATTACGCCTGATTTGTGTAAGGGTCTGGAATCCGCTTATTCCCGGGAGTTGGTGATCGAGGATCATCAGTTTCACGTCCGGATGCGCATCCAGTAAGGCAAGTGCTTGCTCACCAGAGGTAGCCGGAATGACTTTCAAGCAATACAGCTGCAGTCGTTTCGTCAAAAGCGCGCGTGCACTGGGTGAATCATCAACGATCATCACCTTAGTGCTGAGATTTTTATTGACGCGGTTGACCAGTTCTCCCAAATATCCAAGACTCGCAGGGGAATCCTTGAGAACGTAGTCGACGATGCCCTTTTTCAAAATTGAACGGCGAGTGGCTTGATCAAATCGACCAGAAAATACAATCGTAGGTAGACCGGCCTCAATAGTGAGATCGACTACTTCTCCGTCGGGTGCATCAGGCAATGTTAGATCTACGAGTGCAAGGAAAGGTTTGACTTTCCCTTCCTCAATAATCGCCTTCGCCTGAGCATAATTTTTGGCTGTGGTGACGTTATAGTGTCCCGCACGCTCAATTTCGCTTTCAGTTACGCGAGCAAAAAAGTTAGCGTCTTCAACGAGAAGAATGCTCTTTTTCTTATCCGGCATGTGATGCCCCTAAAACCCAGCTGTTGCGCCCAAAATTGCGCCAATGACGTTCTTGCCGCCATCAATAGCCTCGAATATGCCTCAACATAAACAATATTTAGAATATAATTAAAATTAAACATAAAGTTGCGGTAAATTTAAATTAAATCAATTCTTATCCGTGTTACCAAGTCAAATGAGATTGATTTTCCAGTAATTTTTAAAATATGTAAGTTGTGCTTCATATCAGATCCAACATATGTGAAATCTTGATTAAATCATGGCTCTATATGCAAGTGTAATCAATAAAAAAGAGTCAATATAATCGATTAAAATATAAGTCTATTGATCGAATAATTCAGAAACAAGGATTCCCTTGGGGCAGTATGTTCTTATTATGCAACTATGTGGTGTGAAAGTTGCTACAAAACATGAATAGTCAAGGAGCCAAAAGGGGCTGATGCCACAACCCCTGATTTAAATTAGATGTGAGTCGTTGAAAACACTACACATTTAGCAGTAAGTATTCGCGTTCCCATGCACTGATGACGGACATAAACGTCTCGTACTCCTCCAGTTTGATAGCGCGATAGGTTGCCACAAACTGCTCGCCAAATATCCCAAGCAGATCTTCATCCTCTTCAAATTCGTCTACGGCATGCAACAGTGTCCGAGGTAGTTTGTTCATAACCTCACTGTTGTCTGTGTCCTTGGGTTTGTCGGGAGTGATCCCCTTTTTTATTCCCAAATAGCCCGCTGCAAGGCTGGCAGCGATGACGAGGTATGGATTTGCGTCAGATCCGGGAACCCTGTTTTCCAATCGGCGTGCATCTGGTGAGGAGCTTGGAACCCGAAGACCCACCGTGCGGTTATCGTATCCCCAAAACAAGTTGGTTGGAGATCCGCTATCACGGGAGAAACGGCGGTAGGAATTCACATAGGGCGCCATAATAGGCATGAGAGCAGGCAGATAGCGTTGGTGTCCACCGATGAAATGGAAGAAAGCAGGCGTTGCTTCATTCTGTGCATCGTTGAAGATGTTGCGCCCGGTCTCTTTATCAAGGACCGATTGGTGGATGTGCATGGATGATCCGGGCTGTGACGACATCGCCTTTGCCATAAACGTGGCATAGATATCATGCCTGAGTGCGGCTTCACGAATTGTGCGTTTAAACATAAACGCCTGATCTGCAAGAACCAGAGGATCGCCATGCCGGAGATTAATCTCCATCTGCGCAGCGCCTTCCTCGTGGATCAGAGTATCGATCTCCAAGCCCTGAGCTTCAGACAGATCGTAGATATCGTCAATAAGCTCATCAAATTCGTTCAATGCAGAAATTGAGTAGGATTGCCGTCCGACTTCCGGGCGTCCAGAACGACCCACAGGGGGTTCCAGAGGGTAATCTGGATCGGTGTTTGGTTTGACGAGATAAAACTCTACCTCTGGTGCAATAATTGGTTTCCAACCTTCGGCATCATACAGCTTCAGAACATTCTTCAAGACATTGCGGGGCGCAATCGGAAAAGGTTCCCCGTCCTTGGTGAAAGCATCATGGATAAGCTGTGCAGTGGGGTCGGTCTCCCAGGGCACGATTGTAAGTGTGGAATAATCTGGTTTGAAGTAAAGATCACCGTCTGTTGGATTATAAGTGAAGCGATCATCATTCTCGGGGTAGTCACCAGAAATAGTCTGCGCGAAAATAGAGGATGGCATTGTGAGCGTGCTGCTGCTGAAGAATTTGTTTGTTGGCATCATCTTGCCGCGTGGTACGCCGGCAATGTCTGGCACCACGCACTCAATGTCACCAATGTTGCGGGCTTGTAACCAAGTGCGCGCCTCTTCAAGGTTACTCACACCGCGCATATTTAGCGCTGCTTCATCATCCGAATTAATCTCAGAACTCATAATATTCCCAATTGGGTTTGGTTGTTTGCCAGTGCTGGTATGAGCACCGAAAACAGAAAATAAAGACAAAATTACAACCCGGCAAAAGTTGGAATAATACTAACCAGGTTTCACCAGTTCAAAATTAGTCTAGCAGAGTTATTGGTTCAGCGGAAAGGTTATGAAGAAACAAAAATTGGCCAGATTATCCAAGTTTTGTTTTTACTGCTTGAAGTCCGATAACATAGACCGGATTTTGAGAAGCAACATAAGGAGCGCGGCTCCGAATTTACACCAAACTCTGAAGATGAGCTGTCTATGAGTATTCGACTACCGTTAGGTGGCCTAGGTCTCTTTAGGGGAGGTTTCGACTAAGAGCTGACAAGTGGGGGCAAAAGCAGTCAGTTATGTCTTCCACTCAATCTGCAATAAAAGCGCACTTGTTTCTGAGATAGGGAATTGGTCTTAGCTCGAGCTCTTTGCTCACCTGCTTCACCCCTTAATATCTGTATACAACTAACGCATTTCTGCCAAAAGCGCAGCGTTTGCTCAACCTCCTCTAGATACAAACAAAGTCGTGTCAGTAAAGATGCTATCGGTCTGGAAATTGGTTCTCAGGCCGAACACCTTCGAAAAACGTTTCAGGCCACAACTGAATGCCATTCCAGTAAAATGTTCGAATGGAAGGTAGCCCGAAATTAATCCGTGACGAGAAGGATGTATCATGGCGGCAGTGTGCTGAGGTCGGTTATAGAAAACAAGAGTGTCTGCAACCTCGGCATTTTAGATTGGAGTACTTGAGAATGAAAACTAAAACTCTGCTGGCAGGGGCTGCTGTGTTAGCGCTGTCGATCTCGTCAGCCTTTGCGGTCGATCGGGTTGTGAACGTTTACAACTGGTCAGATTATGTCGATGCGGATGTTCTCAAGGATTTCGAGAAAGAAACTGGTATCAAGGTCAATTACGACACGTTTGATTCAAACGAAATCTTGGAAACAAAACTGCTCACCGGCAAAACCGGTTATGATGTGGTGGTTCCAAGCGCAACATTTTTGCAACGTCAGATTCAGGCGGGTGTTTACCAGAAACTCGACAAATCCAAACTGCCAAATCTCAAGCACATGGACCCACTTCTGCAAGAGCGCACCGAGGTGTTTGATCCGGGCAACTTATATTCCGTAAACTACATGTGGGGCACCTCTGGCTATGGCGTGAATGCGGAAAAGATCCGCAGCCTGAACCCGGATGCTCCAATTGGCAGCTGGGATCTTTTGTTTGATGCTCAGGAGCTTGCAAAAATCGCAGATTGCGGTGTTTACGTGATGGATGAGCCGGATGAAATGTTCCCAGCGGCAATGCATTATCTTGGTTTGAACCCAGACTCCAACACTCCAAAAGACATTCGTCAGGCAGGCGAGCTTTTAGAGACGATCCGTCCTTACATTCGCAAGTTCCACAATTCTGAACTCGTAAATGCACTCGCAAACGGAGATATTTGTCTGGCCTACGGTTGGTCTGGAGATGTTCTGCAGGCGGCAGACCGCGCAGCTGAAGCTGATAAAGGCGTTGAAGTCACTTACATTCTACCAAATGAAGGGGCGCAGATGTGGTTTGACCAAATTGCAATCCCAGCAGATGCGACCAATGTCGACGAAGCATATGAATTCATAAACTACCTGATGCGTCCGGAAGTCATCGCGAAAATGTCAGACTATGTCTACTACGCAAATGGCAATAAGGATGCGACCCCATTGATAGATGCGGAAGTGACAGGCAATCCAAACATCTATCCAACGGATGAAGTGAAGCAGCGCCTATACACCATCGGTGCGAAACCGCTCAAAGCGCAGCGCCTCATGAACCGGACTTTTACTCAGGTAAAAACTGGATATTAATCAACCAACTCGGTCCTTCAGTTTTTTAGATATTGAAGAGCCGCTGATAAGGATTGGAATTTTGGCGAAAAAACCGCTTGGTCCAGTGCGTCGCGCATTTTCTCCTTGGGAAGACCCAAGTGCGACGCCCTTTATTGAATTTCGGAATATAACCAAGCGTTTTGGTGATTTTGTTGCCGTCGAAAATCTGTCTCTGAAAATCTATGAACGGGAATTCCACGCGCTTCTCGGTGGTTCTGGCTGCGGTAAAACCACGTTGATGCGTATTCTGGCGGGCTTTGAAGCACCAACAGAGGGTCAAGTATTTTTGGAGGGGCGCGATCTTGCCGGGATCCCAGCCTACAAGCGTCCTGTCAATATGATGTTCCAGTCCTATGCTTTGTTTCCGCATATGAACGTAGAAAAGAACATAGCTTTCGGACTGGAAATGGACGGTTTGCCGTCCAGCGAGATCAAAACACGGGTCTCCGAGATGCTGGGATTGGTCAAGTTGGAAGGGTTTGCAAAACGAAAACCCCATCAGCTGTCAGGTGGTCAGCGTCAGCGTGTCGCCTTGGCCCGGTCACTTGCCAAGCGACCAAAGGTTTTATTGCTGGATGAACCTCTTGCCGCGCTTGATAAAAAGCTGCGCGAGGAAACCCAGCTTGAGCTTATAAACCTGCAAGAAGAGCTACGCATGACGTTCCTGATTGTGACCCACGATCAGGAAGAGGCGATGACGGTGGCAGATCGAATTTCGGTCATGGACAAAGGCCACATCCTGCAAAATGCCACACCGGGTGAGATCTATGAGCAACCCAACTCCCGTTTCGTGGCAGAATTCATTGGTGACGTAAATATTCTTGATGGTCAGATCTCCAGCAAACAGGGAGAGGATGTTCAGATGTTCTCCTCCGTTCTAGGCAACCATCTTCATATCAAATATCCAACAACTGCCAAGCAGGGGGATCATGCCGCGTTTGCGGTGCGACCAGAAAAGCTCCGCATCTCATTGGATAAACCAGAGCAACCCGATACCAATGCCATTCAGGGGGAGGTCTGGGATATCGCCTACATGGGGGATGTCTCCATCTATCACATCAAAGTGGCGGAGACCGAGACTATCCGTGCCATCGTAGCCAATACCACACGGCTCGTGGAACGTCCGATCACTTGGGAAGATCAGGTATGGCTGTCTTGGGACAGTGATGCCGGTGTGATCTTGACACGGTAAGGGATACTGATGTCCGATCCTAACTTTGCCCCTTCCAACCTGACCAGATCGGAAACCATATCGGCTCCGACACAGGAACCGGATGCACCAGAGAACGCACCGACGAACCCGACAAAACCGTGGGGCCGCCTTGCTTTGATCAGTGTGCCATATCTCTGGCTCCTGCTGTTTTTTCTGGCACCATTTGTCATTGTCGCCAAAATTTCCCTGTCCGAAGCCGCAGTTGCGATACCTCCTTATTTTCCCATTTTAGACTGGGGGCAGGGCATTGCTGGCCTATGGGAAACTGTAAAAGGCTGGTCGTTCGACAATTATGTTTGGCTGACAGAGGATGATCTTTATTGGAAAGCGTATGTCTCAAGTCTGCAAATCGCGTTCACTTCTACAGTCCTGACATTGCTGATTGGCTTTCCGCTGGCCTATGGCATGGCAAGGGCGTCGCGTACTTGGCAACCGACATTGGTGATGATGATCATTCTGCCATTCTGGACCAGTTTTCTGATCCGGGTTTATGCATGGATTGGCATTTTGAAAGCAGACGGTCTTCTCAATCAGGCTCTTTTGCTGATCGGGGTCATTGATGAGCCGCTTGTCATCTTGAACACCAACATCGCCGTTTACATTGGCATAGTGTATTCCTACCTGCCGTTTATGGTTTTGCCGCTCTATTCCTCACTGGAAAAACTGGACACAACACTGATTGAAGCCGCTGAGGATCTTGGGTGTCCACCATGGAAGACCTTTTGGCGTGTCACTGTTCCGCTTGCCATGCCGGGTATGATTGCAGGGTGTTTCCTCGTATTCATTCCTGCTGTTGGTGAGTTTGTCATTCCTGATCTGCTCGGCGGATCATCAACGCTGATGATTGGTAAGACCCTCTGGGTTGAGTTCTTCTCCAATCGAGACTGGCCCGTTGCCTCTGCAGTTGCTGTGGTCCTTCTGGGATTGCTCATTATACCCATACTGCTGTTCCAGCGACACGAAACCCGCCGAACAGAGGGGGATCAGTGATGCCAAATAAACCGAGTTGGTTCAATCTCACGTCATTGGTGCTGGGTTTCAGTTTTCTGTATCTGCCCATCGTCATCCTGATCATTTTCTCTTTCAATGAATCGCGATTGGTAACGGTCTGGGCAGGCTTTTCGACCAAATGGTATACATCTCTGCTGCAAAACGAGCAGTTGCTGGAAGCGGCATGGGTCACATTACGTGTGGGGCTCGCATCTGCAACATTGGCGACTGTTTTAGGAACGTTAGCTGCCCTTGTTTTAGCGCGGCAAGGCCGCTTCTTTGGCCGAACCTTATTCTCAGGCATGATTTACGCACCGCTGGTAATGCCGGAAATCATTCTTGGCCTGTCTTTGCTTCTGCTGTTTGTCGCCCTTGACCAGAACCGAGGTTTCTGGACGATTATGATCGCACACACTACGTTTTCCATGTGTTATGTGGCCGTTGTCGTGCAATCCCGGCTTTCAGGGTTTGATAGGTCACTGGAAGAGGCCGCCATGGATTTAGGTTGCCCTCCAGTCCGTACGTTCTTCCGCATTACATTGCCGCAAATTTTGCCGGGAGTCTTGGCAGGCTGGATGCTTGCCTTCACGCTGTCCCTTGATGATCTGGTAATCGCCAGCTTCAACTCTGGCCCGGGCTCTACAACGCTCCCGATGAAAATATATTCGCAAGTTCGTCTGGGCGTGACACCCGAGATTAATGCCATCTGCACCATATTAGTTGCCTTGGTCACGGTGTGTGTCATCGCAGCTTCTCTCCTCACCAAACGTCAGAGACTACGGCGAATGGAAGAAGAACGACTCGCCGCTGCACACCTGTAAAAACTTAGGGATTTATCTGTGTCTACCAACGGGAATGGGGGCGATTGTGCGCTGCAAACGCATATTGCCTCCGGCTTTGTGTAAATCACCTAAATAAATAGTCGTTCTCAGTACATTGGGCACTTGGCGAGGGCCATAAACCCGTCTATCAACAATGCTATCGCTATACCTATTTTCCCCAAGAGGGAAAGGCACGATGCTGGCCCGGAGACCGGATCAGATCGCATTGCCAGCATGAACAGGCGGGATTGCTTGCGTTTTGGGAACATGAGGAATGTTTGCCGGACCGCCTCATGTACTGGGAGTTTATAATGAATAAAGTTTATCCAAGTGCTGCTGCAGCGTTGGACGGCCTGACATTCGATGGCATGACAGTCATGGCGGGTGGTTTTGGTCTCTGCGGCATTCCTGAAAATCTAATTGTTGCACTGCGTGATTCAGGGGTCAAAGACGTGACTGCAATCTCAAACAACGCCGGTGTCGACGATTTCGGTCTGGGGCTGCTGTTGCAAACCCGCCAGATCAAAAAGATGGTCTCATCTTATGTCGGCGAGAACGCGACGTTTGAGCGTCAATACTTGAATGGTGAACTGGAGCTGGAGTTTAACCCGCAAGGTACACTGGCTGAACGCATCCGCGCTGGCGGGGCTGGCATTCCGGGCTTCTATACAAAAACCGGTGTAGGCACGCTCATCGCTGAAGGCAAAGAACACAAAGACTTCAACGGCGAAACCCACATCATGGAAACTGGCCTGCTTGCAGACATTGCTCTGGTGAAAGCATGGAAAGCTGACAAGGAAGGTAATCTGGTCTTCCGCAAAACAGCACGCAACTTCAACCCGATGATGGCAACGGCAGGCAAAACCACCATTGTAGAAGTTGAAGAGATTGTAGAAACTGGAGAACTTGACCCGGATAACATCCACACTCCAGGTATTTATGTTCAGCGTATCGTTTTGGGTTCATTTGAAAAGCGCATCGAAAAGCGCACAACGCGTGAAGCGTAAGGGAGGCTGGCATCATGGCATGGACACGTGACGAAATGGCCGCCTGTGCGGCAAAAGAATTGCAAGACGGTTTTTATGTAAACCTCGGCATTGGTATCCCAACGCTGGTCTCCAACTACATCCCAGAAGGTGTGGACGTTGCGCTTCAGTCTGAAAACGGCATGCTTGGCATGGGCCCGTTTCCAACTGCTGACGAAATTGATGCAGACCTGATCAATGCGGGTAAGCAGACCATCACTGAACTGGACCGCACCAGCTACTTCTCCTCTGCAGACAGCTTCGCGATGATCCGCGGCGGTCACATTGACCTGTCCATCCTTGGCGCGATGGAAGTCTCCGAAAGCGGTGACCTCGCCAACTGGATGATCCCTGGCAAAATGGTCAAGGGCATGGGCGGCGCGATGGATCTTGTTGCCGGTGTGAAGCGCGTAGTCGTGCTCATGGACCACACCAACAAAAAAGGCGACAAGAAGCTGCTGCACAACTGCTCCTTGCCGCTGACAGGCGTTGGTTGCGTGGACCGCATCATTACCAATTTGGGTGTGTTTGATGTTGTAGAGGGCGGCCTTAAAGCCATCGAACTGGCACCAGGCATCACGATGGATGAAGTCAAAGAAAAGACCGAAGCCAAACTGGTTGATTGAAACTAGCTATTATTGAATTGGAAAAAGGCTGGTCTCGTGCCAGCCTTTTTTACGGACATATCAGTTCGATCAGGATGCATTAACGTCCTCGAGGAAACGACTAATTACGTCCTGCAATTCCTTCGCTCTTTCGCTTACCTTTTGTGATGCGATCAACACAGTGGTTGCAGATTGGCTTGTCTCTGTTGCCGCAGATGAAACTCCGCTTATATTCCTTGATACATCCTGTGTGCCTATGGCAGCTTGTTGCACGTTCTCGCTGATTTCGGAGGTTGCAGCCCCTTGTTGCTCAACAGCTGCTGCAATTGTGGATGTATATTCATTCACCGCAGTCATACGCACAGAGATAGAAGCTATTGCAGTGACGGCTTCTTGAGAAGAGGCCTGAACACTAGAGATCTGTTGTGATATTTCTTCTGTTGCTTTTGAGGTTTGGTTTGCAAGTTCTTTTACTTCAGAGGCAACAACAGCAAATCCCTTACCCATTTCTCCCGCGCGAGCAGCTTCAATTGTGGCGTTGAGGGCAAGAAGGTTTGTTTGCTCCGCTATATCTCTAATAAGGTTCACAACGGTTCCGATTTTCTGAACGGCGATGTCCAGATTTTCAACCTTATCATTTGTGTTGGTAGCTTCTTCGGTGGCCTCAAAAACCACCTTTTGGGTTCTTTGAACTTGGCTGCTAATTTCGCCAATCGAAGTTGATAGTTCTTCTGCCGCAGAGGCCACCGTCTGAACGTTTGTCGAAGCTTCTTCAGAAGCAGCTGAGGCAGAAGTTGCTTGCTGGGTTGTGTTTTCGGAAATGCTCGTGAGCCGGTTAGCTGTATTTGCTAACTCTTCGGAGTTCTCGCTTACGGATTGGAGAACCCCTTCAACTGCTGCATCGAAGTTAGATATAAGTTGGTGGATCGTTTTTTGTCGTGCGAGGCGTTTTTCCTGCTCTAGTTCGCTTTGGCTTTGGAGCTCGTGTCGTTCAATCGCATTTTGTACGAAGACCTGGAGTGCCCGGGCCATACGTCCGAGCTCGTCTTTACGGCCAGCATACTCGACTTTGCTATTTACATCGCCAGTTGCAAGCCTTTGCATACGTCCTGTGATGAGGCGAATTGGCTTCGCAATAGAAGCGCCTATCAACCAGAGGACGCCACTCCCAGCTAGTATGCCAATCAGAGCAATCGCAATGGAGAAGTAGAGGATACTCATTGCTGGTTTCAACAATTCATCGGTATCAACCCCAACAACCAGATACCATTGTTGGTTGTCGTTCAAGAGATTAACTTTGTAGAATGTCCTCGTCAAACCCTCAGCAGTTTCAACGGCTATTCCATCCGCGGCGGTTTGAATAGTTTCGAGAGCTGAGCGGGTAATGTTGGAACCAAGTAAGGTGCGATTCGAATGTGACACCCAGATACCACCTTCACTTAACAATCCAATAAATCCCGTCTCGAAGGGTTTGGAACTGGATATTTTTTCCTGTAGCTTGTCCATATAAAGATCGAGCATCACGGAGCCGATTACTTTGCCATCAACATTTTTAACAGGAGACAGAGCTGTTGAGAGCAGAATTTTCTTGCCACCTACATCATAGATAGCTGGCTCAGTTAGAAGTGGTTTCCCCGATATCAGAAGATCTGCATATGCTTTTCCGGAATTAGATGCTGGTTCCAATTTCAGGAACTTAGATTGCAAACCATTTCCTCCTCTAAAAAAGAGGGAAGAAAACAGTCCTGTGTCACTCGTAAATTCGAGTGCGGTGTTGTCTTTATCCAAGGCAAGCTGATCTGGTTGAAAACGGATAATACCGGCGGCAAATTTGGTGTTGTTTTCCATTACTGTTTTCAAAACGTCAAAGTAGACACGCCTGTCACTTATTCCGGTCGCGATGAGGCCTTCATATGTGTCTGCAATGAGAGCTGCTCCGCGCTCAATATCCATAAGTGCTTGCTGTGCGACTTCGGATTGAGTTTTAGAGACTTCAATGAGATTGACTTCGCCAGTCAATTTAGCAGCCTGCATCATCATAAATGCAATTACAGTCAGTAAGCAGACAAAAGAGACGAGAAAAACAGCACTCGCTGATAGAAAAATTCGATCCTTAAGGGACATAATAAAGCAACCCTGCATACATATGAATAAAATTACCTTGAGTATAAAGATCTTTGAAATTAGGTGCGTGAGGGTTAATTATTATAAGCTTTTGTGTTTTCGGTGGTGGTGCGTATATGGAAAATAAATATTAACTAAGTATTTATAAGTGCCGGGTGTGACACCCAACGTTTGGGTTACGCCGAACGAAACATTCAGTATTTGTGAAAGCAATTATTTCCGGGGGAAATATGATGTTTGCACGAGATTGTTCCGTGAAGTCCTATAGTCGTCGCCACTTGAGAGTAAACTGTCATCATAGGACGTTCCCAGACGTGAGATGCACGTCTGGTAAAAGTTAGAACCCAATCTACTTGCCTACCTTTAAGCACTTAAGCATTTAGACGCTCGCTGTGTGGAACGCATCATTACTAACTTGGGTATGTTTGATGTCGTGGAAGGCGGCCTGAAAGTCGCCGAACTGGCACCAAGCATCACTATGGATGAAATCAAGGAAAAGGCTGGAGCCAAACTGGTTGATTGAAATAGTCAGATAATTTGTTGGCTCTGATGGAGAGGGATTAATTCCCTTTTTTCATTTGTATGTAGTATAAATAATTGGTAACTATTTCCTACTCAAAGGGAAATAATTGCTTGTGATTGTGCTCAAAGAAGAAAATCTGCTGGCTGCTGGTGGGGTACGAAAAGTTTATGTGCACTCCGAAACTCCAAATAAATGCATTAAAGTGGATAAACTCACTGACCATTTAGGGGAATGGGGGACTGCACACGAGTTGGAATACTACTCGTATCTGGAGGAAAAACGCGGGTACCTAGATTTTTACGCCGTAGCAAAATTCCACGGAACAGTCGAAACTAATCAGGGCAAAGGTGCCGTATTTGATCTTGTTAGAGACGAGGATACGCAGGAACCATCCCAAACTCTCTATCATGTAATGTGCAAGTTTCATTCTTCTAAAGAAAGGGATATGCATAAATCAGCACTTAGAGAATTTAGGCGCAAACTACTAAAAGATAGAATTTTATGCCGTGATTTGAATCCTTGGAATGTGGTTGTGCAAAAAAAGAAAGACGGAAATATTCAATACGTCCTAATTGACGGAGTTGGTCATGGAAAATACAAAAAATTTGGAAGGTTTCGTATTTTTGTCAAGATGTTCCGCCACTTAAGACGACGTAATCTCAAGTCTTATGAATTATTGAAAGCGTATTGTTTGGATACCAAATTTAGCGATACGAGATGGACTGCTGGTCCAATATTACGCAAATAATGAATTGTAGATGATTTGAGGTAAATTTTATGTATCAATTTGGAAGGTTGAGATCCAGGTGTCTTGTTGGTGTTTTACGCATGAAATTTATGCTGCGACTTGGGAGGCTTTATGCTTGACCATGGAGGAGGGAAAATAAGCCTTCTTTTTATTTATTGCTCAAAGAGAAGCAATTTCTTATGATTATACTTAATGAAAACAATCTGATTGCATGTGGCGGTGTTCGAAAAGTTTATCAGCACCCTGATAAACCTAATCTTTGTGTTAAAGTTGACATGAATGCCGTGGGCAGGGGAGCTGGGGTTACTCGCCAGGAGGCAAGTCTGTTTGAACAGCTACTCAGGAAACGAAACCAGAAAGAGTTCTCGGTTATTTCGAACTACCGTGGAAGTATTGAAACAAATCTAGGTTTTGGTGGAATTTTTGATCTAATTACTGATGAAAGTACGGGTAAGCCTTCGCAAATTTTGATGAAGATATTGCAAGAGGAACCTGAGTTTGTTGCGACCAGAAAGTTTATTGTTGCACTTCAGAAGTTTCGCCGCGATTTGGTAAGGGAAGCTGTGCTTTGTCGCGATATCCGTCCATGGAACATTTGCGTTCAGATTCTGGCTAATGATGAAATCAGATTAGTGCTTATTGATGGTGTCGGACATGTAAAGAAAAAATGGTTCGAACATGTTGATTTGTTTGTGCAAATAAAAATGACATATTATTTTTTCAGTAAGTATATTTTTCCGAATAATCGACTCCTTAGATTTTATACGAGTGACCGGAAACAGTATTCTTGGAAAGCTGGACCAATGTTTGAGGCTGGTCACGAGAAAACTCAATCTAAGTGATAAAACTCAAAAATGCTGCAAACTTGCCCTTAACAGGGAGTTGGGTTATGCCACCTTTTGATGTCTGCATAAATGGAGCGTTCCGTGATCCCTATTGAAGTACTTACTGGTTTCTTTACCGTGACCGTTCTTCTGGCGCTGGTTCCGGGACCGGACAACATCTTTGTACTCACTCAGTCAGCCGTCAGTGGTCGTATGGCAGGTCTGGCAGTTACACTGGGCCTCTGCACGGGTTTAATTTTCCATACGACGGCTGTTGCGCTAGGTGTTTCGGCAATTTTTCAAGCGTCGGAACTGGCGTTTACTTTGGTCAAAGCTCTGGGTGTTGGTTATCTGCTCTACCTCGCATGGGGAGCCTTTCGAGCGAAGCCATTACCGTTGAAGCAAGGCAATGCGGGTCAGTCGTCGCTGTTACCGCTGTATCGGCGCGGCGTTATTATGAACATCACCAATCCGAAAATCGCGATTTTCTTCCTGTCTTTCTTCCCGCAGTTTATTGACCCAGCACACGGTCCTTTGGTTCCGCAGTTCTTGCAACTGGGTGCAGTTTTTATCTGCTCAACGATTCTGGTATTCGGAAGTGTAGCATTCGCCGCCGGCTCTATAGGTGATCGTCTCAGCAAATCAATCACAGCTCAAAAGGTGATGAACCGCATCGCATCCGTCGTCTTTGTGGGAATGGCATTGAAGCTGGCAGCCGCGACGCGATAATGCGCCGCCACCATTAATCGATCTTATTCAGCTGGAACCATCACAGGCGTACCTTTGGTGCGGCTGCTTGATTTTTGGCGAAATGTATCAGCGCTGGTTTTCGCTAGTAATATCACCGGAATAATCCCAACCATCACGATGACCAAAGCAGGCAACGCTGCATCCTCAAAGGCCTCGCGAGAAGCTGCGTTATAGACTGTTGTCGCCAGCGTCTCGAAATTAAACGGGCGCAGCAGCAATGTTGCCGGCAGCTCTTTCATGCATTCAACAAACGCGAGCAGAGCGGCAGATAGGATCACCGGCTTCATCAACGGCACATGCACCTTGCCCAATGTCTGCCATGCATTGCGACCAAGCGTTCTGGATGCCATGTCGTAATGCGGAGTGATCTTTCCAAAACCACCGTCAATCTGGCCATAAGAGACTGCCAGAAAGCGCACCACATAGGCGTAAATCAGCGCGGTACCGGAGCCAAGTAAAAGCAGACCGGTTGAGAACCCAAACAGGGCTTTGCTGCTATCCGCGATGAAGTTATCGAGCGCAGCAACCGGGAAGAGGATTCCAACCGCGAGAATGGTTCCGGGAACCGCATACCCAATAGAGGCGACGCGGCCAAGGCTTGTGGTCAAGCGGGAAGGGTTGATCCGTCTGCTGTAGGCTAGGGCCAGTGAGATGCCGATAGAAATCGTAGCTGCGATGAGAGCTAGCCAAAGTGTGTTCTGTGCAGCCTTCCAAAGCGCTGGATTAAACGCATCTTCGAACCGGCGGCTTGCACGGTTTGCAAGCAACAGAGCAGGGAAGAGGAACCCCAGAAGGATTGGCAAAGAGCAGGCAATCACAGCAACCCATTTTCGTAGTCCACCAAGCTCATAGCTAGGCAACGCACGGTACGTACCAGTTGACTGATGAAAGCGCTGCTTGCGACGGCCATAATACTCAAGAGCCATCAGCACTAAGACAAACACCAGCATCGTACAGGCGATTTGCGCGGCACCGGTCAGGCTGGAGCGGTTAAGCCATGTGTCATAGACTGAGAAGGTGAGTGTTTGTACACCGAAGAAGGAAACAGCTCCGATATCATTCAAGCATTCCATCAAAGCCAGCGTAACGCCTACTACAATTGCAGGGCGGGCAAGCGGAAGGGCGACTTTGAAGAATAGACGCATTGGGCCTGCACCCAAAGTACGCGAAACATCCAACGCACAGGCTGATTGAATGAGAAAAGACGCGCGTGCACTCAGATAAACATAGGGGTAAAGCACAAAGCCCATCACGAATACGGCGCCGCCAAGAGAGCGCACCTCCGGGAACCAATAGTCACGTGAGGTCTTAAAGCCGAATATATCGCGGATGATGCTTTGGGCAATGCCGGTGTAATCAAGCAATTCCACATAGGAAAACGCGATGATGTAGGTTGGAACAGCAAGCGGTAAAAGCAATGCCAGATCAAAGAACCTGCGACCCGGAAAACGGCACATGGTTACGAGCCATGCAGTTCCAACACCTACCACAAGAACCAGTATTCCAACGCCAATAAGCAGCTGCAATGTCGTTGAAATTGCGCGCGGAAGCACCGTGGAAATAAGATGAGGCCACAAATCGCCAGAGGAGCCAAGTGCCATAATGACGATTGCAAGTATTGGCAGTAAAATCAGTCCGGTGAGAAACAGCGTGCCAAACGTGAGAAGCCGCTCCCCTCGAGAGGAGGGGGCGGCGCTCTTAAACTGCAGCAGATTGTTAGAACCGTGTCTAGAGTTCATATGCTTGCATTATTCTTTCATCAGCTGGAAGGGCCATTGTCAAATCCAACCAGATCAACCAGTTCACTTGCTTTTGCGCGTTGTGCAGCAATTTCATTCAAAGCAACTTTGTCAGGATTAAAGCTGCCCCAGGATGCGACAAGCTCAGAGGCTTTCACACCCGGCAGAACTGGGTATTCGAAGTTTACGCCAGCGTAAATTTCTTGAGCTGAAGCGGAAGATAAATATTCCATCAGCTTGATAGCGTTCTCCTGATGAGGAGCGTTCTTCGCCAGGATCATACCAGAGATGTTGACATGGGTGCCGCGGTCTTCGGTGTTTGGGAAGAGGATGCGAACAGAAGCAGCCCAGTCTTGTTGCTCTGGATCTTTCTCGTTGGTTTGCATCTTGCCCATGTAATAGGTATTGCCAAGAGCGATGTCGCACTCACCAGCGAAGATGGATTTTACCTGCGCACGGTCGTTGCCGGTTGGCTTGCGGGCAAGATTATCACGAACACCTTCAAGCCATTTTTGAGTGCCTTCTTCGCCGAGGTTTGCAACCATGGAAGCAATAAGGCCGATGGAGTAAACGTGCTGGCCTGAACGGGTGCAAAGACGACCCTTCCACTTTGGATCAGCCAGTTCTTCATAAGTGATAGCATCTTGATCAACGCGGTCTTTGGAAGCGTAGATCACACGAGCACGGGTTGTCAGACCAAACCATTCATTGTCTTTGTCACGTAGGTTTGCTGGGATGTTTGCATTGATAACATCGCTATTGAGCGGCTGAGAAACGCCCAACTCTTTAGCACCCTGAAGGCGCCCAACGTCAACGGAGAGCAAAACGTCGGCTGGGGAGTTGTTGCCCTCAGCTTTGATACGCTCGGCAAGACCCTTTTTAGCAAATACGATGTTTGTCTTGATGCCGGTCTTCTCTGTGAAGGCTTTAAGCAGTGGTTGGATCAGTTCTGGCTGGCGGTAAGAGTAAATGTTTACTTCTTCTTCTGCCTGTGCAGCAGAGCCCAAACCAAGAAGGCTTGTTGCGCTCAATGCAGCGCCAGCGACTGTCAGTCCAATCCCTTTTACCAAAGACTTCATAGGAATGCCCTCCAAGTGATCTGATGTTATACGTTGTCTAAACGCTGTTCGTTAGCCCGATGTATCGTAAAGTTGACTGTTCCTGTCAACTAATAAACGTTGTGAAAACAATGAGATAGAACTATTCTAAACTACTATATGTAGCATTTATTCGGCTATCCGTTTGCAATTGCGAATGATTTTCAATTGCGCTTTCGAAATTGGCGGTTTTAAACCTAACTAAAAAACTCAAGCTTGTTGAAAACATGTGTGCAGTTTCCCGTAAAATTGCAGTGATATCGGGGGCTTCAACACAACGAGACGAATCCAGAACACCTGAAAGGCTACGCAGTTGGCGTGTCGCCATGGAGAACGCGAGCCATCCAGGTCCGGTTTATATTCTGGCCACAGAGGATGAAGGAGGCCTTTTTGCCTTGTAACTCCCCCCGCTCTTTTGAGAGCCCTGCCAGTGCGGCTGCCCCGGCGCCCTCTGCTGCATTATGGGTGGTTCTGAATAACAGGCGGATGGCCTCTGCAATCTCATCTTCACTTACGCGGATGATACGTTCTGCCCCGGAGCGGATCAAAGCAAACGCTTCTCGTGCAGGGCCGCGAACGCCAATACCTTCGGCAAATGTATCGGCTGAGGAGGTGAGCATGTATTCGCCGGTCTCAATGGATCGGGCGCACCCATCGGCTTTTTCAGAGACAACACCGATAATACGGGTCTTAAGGCCAAAGAGGTTACGAACGGAAATCAGTCCACAAATCCCTGTTCCGAGTCCGACGGGAACATAAATGGCATCTAGGTCCTTAAGGGCACGGAAGATCTCAAGAGCGTAAGTGGCTGCCCCTAAGACGAGATCATAGTCAAAGCCGGGCGCGAGGACCTGATTTGAGTCCTCAGCCATCTGGCAAGCGAATGCATGAGCCTCTTCAAAATCCCTGCCATGCTCAATTAAAAACGCACCGTAACTCTGGATCGCTGCTGTCGTTTCTTTGGAAGTTCCTTGAGGCACCACAATAGCAGCCCGTTGGCCAATGCTACGGGCAGCCCAAGCCATACCAAGCCCAAAATTACCACGTGTGGCAGCAACAAAGCTGGCAGAGCTGACATGCCGTTCGGATTGTCGGAGAAGATAAGTCAGTGCACACCGAGCCTTAAAGGAGCCAGTCGGAGCATGGTTTTCATGTTTGATGAAGACTTCGCAGCCCAAAGCATCATTCAGCAAAGGCCAGCTGAACAGCGATGTTGGTGCCATATAGCGCCTCAACTGGTGGGATGCATCTTCAAGGGCTGCCAGTGTGAGCATGCGAATCTCCTGCGATGGTCTTTCCACCGCAGGAACGCGTTATTCCGCAAGAACTCGCTGAGGCGGGAAGATGACTTCGACCAGCGTACCCTCATCCTCTTCAGAATTTATTGAAAAGGATGCGCGATTGGCTTCCACCAAGGCTTTGGTTAATGGAAGACCAAGACCAGACCCTTCAGTCGTAGCAGAAGCATTCAGGCGGCGGAATGGTTGCAAGGCCGCTTCCAGATCATCCTTAGACATTCCATGCCCGGTATCGCGAATGCGCAAGTGCACTTCACCATTTGGCTCCAGCACCAGTGAGACAATAACTTGCCCACCGGAGCGGTTGAACTTGATCGCATTGGAAAGCAAGTTCAGCGTGATTTGTCGCAGTGTTGTGGGATCAGCAACAACCTTGGGTACGGAAAGAGGTGTACTAGCCCGAATAATCACCCGTTGGTCATTTGCTTGCGGTTGCAAAAGCGCGACGCATTCACTGATGATATCAGCGGCAGAAACAGCCTCAAACGTCAGGTCCATCTTACCAGCTTCAATCTTGGCAAGATCAAGCAAGTCGTTAATAAGCGTAAGCATGTGAGAACAAGAGCGATTAATGTCGCGGGCGTATTCTTTATAGCGAGGGTTGCCAAGCTCCCCGAAACGCTCTTCCTGCATAACTTCAGAGAAGCCGATCACTGCATTCAGCGGTGTTCGGATTTCATGGCTGATTTTTGTGAGATACTCAGACTTATGAGTATTGGCTTTTTCAGCCTTCAAACGTGAACTAACCAGTTCTTCTTCTGCCCGTTTGAACTGAGTAATGTCGCGCAAAACAGCGCAGAACAACCGCTCATCGGATGTATTGACGCGGCCCATACTGAGGAAAGTCGGGAAAATATCGCCATCAAGTGTCTGGCAAATGACCTCACGGCCATCATTCAACACGCTGGAAACACCGTTGGCAACCAAACCATCAAGGTAATCCAGAGCAGCAACGTGGCTTTCATCCGCCAAAAACCGCGTTAGTAGTGCGCCCAAAAGATCATCTTCTTCTGCATTAAAGAGAGCTTTTGCTGAATGATTTGCACTGCGGATGATGCCTTTCTGGTCAACAACAAGCACTCCATCGGTTGCCGTTGCTAATACAGATTCCAGCTCCATGATGCGTGATTGAGCATGCTGAAGCTGCAAGCTTGGTGCGCTTTCAACAACAGTTACAGGGGCAGTTGGAGCTGCAGCCTCGGGAGCGTTCTGCACTTTTTCGACGACAGAAATCATCAATGCCTGCGCACCATTCCACGGCACAGCATGCATGCGTGCATCAACGGAAAGGACGCCGCCAGCCGCCAGCCGCACGTGAACAATACGATCCACAGTCTGAGAGCTTGGAGCTGGGCATTCTTCCGGTTCAGCGAAGATCGCTTCAAGACCACCTGCCTCATTCAGCGCCTCAAAGCGTTCATAACCCATCAGTTCAAGCAGGGTATCGTTTGCATAAACCACATCACGGCCACTCACCACAGCAACGCCAATCGGCAAACGGTCCAGCAAGCGCGGATCTATAGGCGCAACGATAGGCTTATCTGGAATACGGCCTGTCTTTTCACGTGCACGTTCAGCAGCTTCTTCAATGTCCGGTGGAACACGAGGCAGCACAACATGGGTTACATTGTCCTGCTTTGGTCCCGCATCAGCCACATCAAGACGCGTTTCAAAGGTTTGGCCGCGAGACACGGGCTCTGCCGGAAGCGGGATAATGTTGTCGGCAATTGGTGCTAATGGAGTGTCATCAACCACATCAGTTTCAGCAACGGCAATTGCCGCAGTTTCATCCGCGGTGATAGGAGTAGGTTCTGCTGATGGTTCCGGATGAGGAGAAGATGTTGCAGCCTTCTCTTCTTTCTTATCGGCACTTAACGCCTGAGCAATTTTATCAAAGGCGTCTCGTTCAGGCTTGGAAAGACCAAAGTTCTCACGAGAGGCGGGATGTTTGTCTACCAAACGAACAATGCTGTTGGTCAGCTCAGCAAGACTGCGTGGTCCGGACCTGCGTTTCTTTCGTGGAGCATCGGGCAGGTTTGCGATTGCGCGCGCAAAATCATCCTTGCTGGTTGGTTCAGGCGCTTTACTTGGAGCGGCCTGTTTCTGAGGAACCTCGGGAACTTCAATCTCAGCAGCTTCTGTGAGGTCCTCTTCAAACCGTTGCAGATCCTCTTCTGCAGCCTCCGGTTCAGTTTCCATGTCTGTTGCAGGGAGGTCGTTAACCTGAACAACGTCAACAGGAACGGCAATCTCAAGCGGGTCAGCTGGGTCAGGCGTCACATCGTCATCAGTTAGCTGAAGGAAGGTTTCTTCCTGTTCTGGAGTTGCTTCGATCTCTAAGGCAGTGTCTTCTACAGGCTCTGAGTTCTCGGAGCTTTGCAGAGAAATACCGTCAGTTTCAGTGTTATCCTGTTCAACAGCTACAGGTTCAGATGCTTCTGGGTTTTCAACCTCAGCAGCAGGTTCGTCTTTATGCTGCGCTTCCGGTTCAACCTCCGGGGAGACCTCATCTTCATCTTCTTCCTCGTCGAAATCGATAAGGAGCTCAGGAATATCTGGTTCACTCTGTAAAAAGCCCGGCGCGGTGATGCGGGTCTCTTCAAAAACCTCGGTAAACTCGGCGGTCTCTTCTATAGCAAGAGCTTCTAAAGGAGCGAGTTCTTCCTGAATAAAGCGTTCTGGCTGCTCATGCTCCAATGTCAACACAGGAACGATTACAGTCTCAGCAGAGCTGGAAACAGGGAAATTGCCTTCTTCTGCTGGCTCAGACTCATCTTCCGCCTGCATTGCAGTGTGCAATTTGGCCAGAACAGCAATCGGGTCAACATCTTCCTCAGTCTTTTTCGCATCCACACTGCGAATGACACCAAACCCGCGCAAGCCATCAAACTCACCGTCATTGGTTTCAACCGGTTGGGCAGACAAATCCAGCGGAACCACTTTCGCAGTATTGCAGATGGGCCAAAGGACCGTCGCGCCAGTGAAGGCACGCTGTTTTTTGATTGCTTTTGTAATTATAGGCACTTTGCCCATTTTGAATTTCTTACGCACCACATCAAACGGCAAGCCGATCAGGCCAGCGTCCTGCGGTCCAAGAAGTTCGCCAAACTCCTTCGAGAAGCTGCGAAAGCACCCGTTACGATCCAGCTCCCATGTGAAGCGGATAGGCCTCTGACGGCGCTTAAAGACAAAGTCAGCCACGAGCTAGGTCCTTACTTTGAGGGTTTCCCAAAAAGGGTTTGGTTGAGAAACGCAATCTACTCTCTTTCACAAGCACCAAGGCGCAAAACTATCGGTGCAGCCAAATGATATACAGTTTGAAACGGCCATGTAAGCGACTTCAGCAGTTGTGCTGTAAGCTTACTAAATAAACCTGCCTCAATTTATCAGGGGTACATTATCTCAAGTATAGCCCCAACCTGCCTTCTCCGTAAGCATTGAAAAACCAGAGCCTGCTATATGAGGCAACTCACCCACCGCTATTTTCAAAACCTAAATCCCGATAAAGGCTTAGAGTTTATCAATGGCGGCTGATGCCCCCGCGTGTCAATTCCAATAGAAACATGCCACTCAATTATTCACCCCCCAATCCTTGTATACTTAAGGTATCGTAAACTGACGGGCTCATCTAAGCTCCTATTTTCTTTCCGCTTGGTTAAGTATAACATTGCCACGACAGAGTAAACGAGTTGCAAACAGCGAAGGGAATAGGCCCTTCTGACACTGCACAATGACCCTTAATCTCAAAAGGTGGAGGCAAAAGCATGGTAGATACAAAAGTTCCCTTTGAAGTCCCAGAGCAGATGCGTGAGTTTGCTGATCGCAGCATCGATCAAGCACGCAAAGCTTTCGATCACTTTATGGATGCAACTGAAACCGCTGTTTCCAGCATGGAAGGTGCCTCCAACCCGATGCAAGTCGATTCAGCAGGCATGCATCGTCAAGCATTGACCTTCGCTGAGCAGAATGTGAATTCCGCCTTTGAACTGGCACAACGTATGTTTCAGGCACAGAATATGGAAGAGTTAGTGGGTCTGCAAACCGAGTACCTCCACAAACAGATGGAACTTTCTGGGGCGCAGGTGCGCGAGATGGGAGAAAAAGCATCTCAAGCCGTCAACGAAGTGGCCAAAAAAGCCGGCGAATTCCAGTAACTCAAACTGACCGACGAACAAGACACACAAAATGAGTTTCACAGCTTGAATGAGGCGGGAAACTGCCTTGTTCTTAAAAGATCTCCTCAACCACTCGGTGCAAAAGCTGTGATTTGCATGAGGAGAATAAAAAAGTTTCCCCCTACGCTTCAGCTGTTTAATCGCAAAATGAATTATTGCACTGCAAAATAATGTTGCAATGCACAAAAATACTTCCTATGTTAAGTACAAGTTGACCTTGGGAGAGTTTTGAAGCTCCCTTTCGATCCTTTATGTTTCTCCCAAGACGATAAGGAGCAATCCCGATGACCACTACGAAAATTGATACCAAAAAAATTGAGAGCAAAGCTGAAGAGGCTGCGTCCAAACCTACAAAATCTATCGAGAATGAGGTGTTTGCAATGAACAAGATGGAAGTGCCTGCATTTATCCAGCAGATGACTGAAAAAAGCGCTGATCAGGCCCGTGAGGGTTACGCTAAAGTGAAATCCGCTTCTGAAGAAGCTTCCGTCATGATGGAAGACGCTATGGAAGTGACGCGCGATGGCTTCATGGAAATGAACCTCAAGGCCGTTGATGCTGCCAAAGACAACTCTGAAGCAGTTTTCTCACATATGCGCGAACTTTTCGGTGTGAAGAACATTTCTGAAGCAATTGAGCTTCAGTCCAGCTTCAGCCGTAAACAGTACGACACTGTGAGCCAGCAGGTGAAAGAGATACAAGAGTCAGCTTCCAAACTAGCGACCACTGTGTCCCAGCCAGCGAAAGAAGTTTTCACTAAATCAATGAAAGATATGAAGCTCGCATAACGCCAGCACTATTTTTTATAAAAAAATGCCATGTCCTCTCGATTGGTTGCAGCCGGTTTTGCAACTCAAACGAGAGGATTTTGCGTTTAACGCACTGAAAAACTGAGTTAAATTACATACTTATGATAGATAAATGGCGGTTTATGATCAGTGCTGTGGACTTTTTTCATTTAGATGTTTCTAGGCCTTGCCAACTTTCACATTTGTACTTATGTTCCGCGCCACTGGCAAGCAGACGTAGCTCAGTTGGTTAGAGCGTCGGATTGTGGCTCCGAAGGTCGGTGGTTCGAACCCACTCGTCTGTACCATCTCTTCTTAAGGCTCGTTCGTGAGATAAGAAGAGATCCTCTGCTTCGCCAGGTTTTATTTCTTCCCGAAAAACGGATCCGCTTTCAAAGCGGCCTCGTTTATCATTTCGGCATTTGATCCGGAATGAGAATGGCATTCACGTTCTTTTCAATAACTTCCCCAAGCCAAAATCCGCAATCTGATTGCTCGAAGAGATCCTCATAGGTTTTGTCTTGGTTCGCGCCTTGTAAAACATTGAAGTTGGATGGATTTCCGGTCTTCGGCCAACTCCACAGTTTCCAGTCTGTTGCAGGGCCTGCCTCTGGTGTTTTGGCAAATTGAGCCCAGAGCGCATTCATCTTTACAGCAAGATCTTTGTCTTCCTGCGTTGCGACTGGCGGCATGTTATTAAACACAAATGGCAGCTCGGATGCGTGGCAGGAATTATTCCACTCATTGTGTGGACCGCAAACATTTTTGACCGCTGGGTTACTAGGTGGCTTCATCAAATTTGCCACATCAGTCTGCGCAAAAAGATAGAACCACATGTTGGTTGTTGGCTTTTCTGCTTTTATGTTCGCCGCCATGTTTGGGCAGGTAAGCATATAATTTTCTATCAGATTAGAAAGTGCAGTTGCCGGGCTCTTGGGCCGCAGTCCATGTGCCGCTGGGGTTTGTGCGCCATATCCAAACTGATTGACAACTTGCATTGGGTTCTCAAAATCACGGGCAAGGATATTATTGTACGAGATTGCATTCAATCCCCCGCCTGCATCAACGTAATTTGCAAACAAAACACCTTCGTCTTTGGTGATGCCAAACATCAGCGGCTTATCACTGCCTGTTGCCATTTTTTTATCCGGCTGTTCAGTCAGGAATTGACCGTCAATGATTGGAGAGAAGAGGATGCTGCCGGGGAGGGCGCTGAGAAATACCCCTTTTTTGTAGTTAGATACGAGCATTAGATTCTGAGCGAGAAGCACTTGCCGGGTTGTTGCGTTGTCCAGATCATCAAGCTGTGCAGTTAACGCGCATTCATCTGCTTCGGGATTGCGGATCACAGAGCGTAAGCATTTTAGATAAAAGTAGAAAAGGTTTTTGCCTTCCTCTTTGTTTCTATAACGATAACCAGCCGCGCTGCTTTGCATAATAGCTGCTTTGAATAAATCCTTGGATTGGTCATTGCTAAACAGATGCAAGCCGATTGCCATTGCACCAGAGCTTACCCCGAAAAGAGTGACTTGCTCCGGATCTCCGCCAAATGTGGTGATGTGTTTCTTCACCCACTTAAGGGCAACTTGTTGGTCTTGAAAACCGTAATTGCCGCCATTGGCTGGTTCTTGTCCCGTTGTTCCTTCAGTCGACAATGTGCCCAGAATGCCAAGTCGAAAATTGACCGTTACCAGAATGACGTTTTGGTCCGCAGCGAAGGGTTTACCATCATATAAGTCGAGGATCTGGCCATCCGCAGTGCGATAGTTGGTGTTGGACCCACCAGCAAGAAACCCACCGCCATGGAAAAAAACCATGACAGGCAATTTGCTCAGGTTTTTGATAGCTCCGGCAGGCGCCCAGATGTTGAGGTAAAGGCAATCTTCAATCCCGCGAATTGGTTGATCAGGCTTGGCAATAGGTTGAGGGCAACGGGCTCCGTAATCCAGCGCCTCATACCCATTGGGCTCATACTCATCAAAAACCGTGGCAGTTTGCCATCGCTTTGCTTGACCGTATTGAACGCCTTTGAAAACGCTCAGCAACTGACTGCCACTGCCATCGGCTTTGCCACACAGCACTTTTTTGTTGCTCAAGGTGAGACAGGGTTGCGGTGGGGGAGCAGGTTGATTGGGGGCAAACAACAATTGTCCTGCTCGGGAGGCATCCTGCGCGAATGACCACGAACAGCTGAGCAAGCTGAAGGCAAGAACAAGCAGTATCTTCATGGAACCCCACCTTTATTATTGTTTTGGGCGTTCCTTTTAGTGTTAGCCAATTAGGAAAAGAGCGAGTTAAGCAACTTGCTTTAAATTGCATTGCCGGAATTATGGCAAATTTTGGAGAGTCAAAAAGCTTTGTTTAATTCCCTTAGAATTTGTGTGACTGCTGTCACAAACCAAGAGAAATGGCGGTTTCTTGGGGGGAATCCGGTGGAATTCATGGGCACAGTCGCATTGAGCACTTGTATTGAAGGCTCAGTGGTTTTTGATAGGGCTAACATTCAAAGCGGACCAAATGTGTTGTGTTCGCTCTGCCCTGCTTGAAATTACGATGTGAGAATTTTAAATGAAAAAACTGATGCGCGCTGCAATGGCAATTGCACTCGTCCTTTCTGTTGCTGCATGTACAACCACCAATCCGTACACTGGTCAGTCTGGCATATCTAATACTGCTGGTGGCGCTGGCCTTGGCGCAGCGACTGGTGCAATCATTGGTGCAATCGCTGGCGGCAAAAGCGCTCGCGTTGAAGGTGCTCTGGTTGGCGCAGCTGCTGGTGGCCTTCTCGGCGGTGGTATCGGTAATTACATGGACCGTCAGGAAAACCAGCTCCGTACTCAGCTTCGCTCCACCGGTGTTTCTGTTACTCGTAATGGCAACCAGATCGTTTTGAATATGCCAAACGACGTGACCTTTGGTGTTGCTCAGGCATCCCTCAGCACCCGTGCTATGCAGGTGCTCAACAGCGTGGCACTGGTTGCGAAGGAATTCAACCAGACCCGTCTGAACGTATACGGCCATACCGATAACACCGGCGCTGCTCAGTACAATCTGGAACTCTCCCAGCGTCGTGCAGATTCTGTGAGCAGCTACCTGTACAGCCAAGGCGTCAATGGCACTCGCATTGCTGCAGTTGGTTACGGCTTGACCAGCCCAATCTCATCTAACGCCACAGAAGCTGGCCGTGCGCAGAACCGCCGCGTAGAGATTGTTCTGTCTCCGTTGAACTAAGCTGACAAAATTCAAAGTTCTGGAACGCGGTCTCTTGTCGAGGCCGCGTTTTTTGTTAAACTTTTCTCAGTCAGAGGGAAGAAAAACGCATGAACCGAAACATTCTCGCCGCATCGCATTTCCAATCTGCAGGTGAGGCCTATGCAAAATTCCGCCCAACCTACCCACCCGAGCTCGCTGAATATCTCGCCGCTCAATGCTCGCAGAAAAACCTTGCTTTGGAAGTTGGCTGCGGAACAGGCCAGTTCACAGGTCTTCTGGCACATCGATTTGCAAAGATTATCGCGACGGACGTAAGTGCCTCTCAAATTGAGAGTGCCAAACCTATCGAAAATGTCAGGTTTCTGGTTGAGCCTGCCGAGCAGATCTCAGTGGAATCTGGTTCAGTAAACCTCATCGTCGCTGCACAAGCCGCACATTGGTTCAATCTGCCTGAGTTCTATCAGGAAGTCCGGCGCATCGCTCATCCAGATTGCGTTCTGGCATTGGTGAACTACGGTGTGTTGGCGATTGAGGATGATGTCTGCAACGCACGTTTCCGCCAATTCTATTATGATGAGATTGGTCCATATTGGCCGCCTGAACGTCAACATGTCGACAACGGCTATGCCAGCTTTGATTTTCCATTTGCTGAGCTGCAACAACCAGAACTCGCCATTGAACGGAATTGGAATCTGGAGCAGTTCCTTGGATATATCCGCACATGGTCATTGGTAAAAACAGCTACCAAAGCAGGTAAAAGCTCCCTCATGGAAAACTTTGCTGAGGAGCTGACAGCTCTATGGAATGAGCCAGATAAATGCCGAAAGATCACCTGGCCCATTACAATGCGTATTGGAAGAGTCCGACCTTAAAAGCCACTCGGCCATCTTGGATGAAGATCGTCAATCCGGAAAGCGTGTGCGTGACTCTTACCGACTTTCTCACCGCCGGTCTTCCAATGCGGGTCATCATCAGGAAGGCCCTCGTGGGAGTGTCGTAAAACCTCAGCATCACTGCTGGGCCACAGAACCAAAGAACTGGCAACGCTGATCCAGGCCAGAACGGCCATCACCACAAAGGCGGAGGAAATGCCGAAGCTTGACCCCACCCAGCCAGCGACAGGGTATCCAATCAACCAACACACATGGCTCAAGGCGAACTGCGACGCAAATACGGAAGGTAGGTCGCTGGAGTTTGAAGAGCGTCGTAGGACACGGCCAGAGGGCGTCTGTGCAGCGGAATAGCCAATCCCCATAAAGAACCAGAGCGGCAACAAGGTCTCAATGCTTTGCACAAAATATCCAAAGCTAAGGCAGATAGACATGACCACAGCCCCGAGGATCATTACACTCCGGTCTTTCATGCGTTCCAGCAACTTAGGCAGGGCAAGAGCAGTGATCATGGACCCGCCGCCGAAACAGGCCAGTGCAAGTGCAACATCTGCGGTCCCTAATCCAAACACACCCTGCACAATCACCACAGTGTTGACAATTACCATGGCACCGCCTGCTGCCACGGCGAGGTAAACAGCTAACATACCGCGTAGACGAGGGGTGCCTAGGTAGATGCGTGTTCCTTGGGTGATACGCTTGACTGTGCGTTGGTTCTGTACTGGTTTGAGCTTCGGAAAACTGGCAGAAACCACAAGGGCAGCAGAGGCAAGGAAACCAACCACAGTGCCGCCAAACAATCCATGGAAGTTCACAAACAATAGGAGGCCAGCTGCAATAGTTGGGCTTAAGAGATTCTCAAGATCATACGCCAGACGGGAAAGCGAGAGCGCGTTGGTGTAATCCTTTTCCTTGGGCAACACATCTGGAATGACGGCTTGAAAACTGGGTGTAAAAGCAGCGGATGCAGCTTGCAGGAGGAAAATCAGGACATAAATCTGCCAGATCTCGGTAACAAACGGCAGGAGGAGTGCGATACCGGCCCGCACAAGATCCAACCCAACCAGTACGGCTCGGCGAGGTAATTTCTCGATAAGCGCCGCAGCTATTGGGGCAAGTCCCACATAAGCGATCATCTTGATGGCAAAGGCAGTTCCTAAAACGGACCCTGCATTCTCGCCGGCAATATCAAAGGCAAGCAGGCTCAGGGCGACGGTTGCAAGGCCAGTCCCAAAAAGTGCAATGACCTGCGCCAAAAACAGATGTCTGTAGGTTCGGTTTGCAAGTACGTACAACAAAAGAAGATCTCCTTGGCAAATTTAAACCCGTGTCTCCGGGTTTTGTATCCCCCTAGAGGTATCGGGAGATCGCTTTAATTTCATCAACGGTCTGCGCTGAGTCCGTATCTGGATCATCCAATGCACTCTTCAGGCAATGATCAAGATGGTCATAAATCAGGGTCTTTTTCGCCTGCAAGACAGCTCGTTCAACTGCATGAAGTTGTTGTGCTATTTCCTGACAAGGGCGTTCTTCATCAATCATGGCGATGATCGATTTTAGATGCCCGTTCGCTCGCTTTAAGCGATTAACAATATCTGGATGCGAAGTGTGCTTATGGCTTTTTGTCATACATTGAATATATCCCCCTAGGGAGGATATAGCAATCACCTGCAAGTTGAGGCAAATTCAAGGAGCGCAGCTCGTATTCTCATGAGAATTGCCCCAGAGGGAATGACTAGACCCCAAGGATTTTACGAGGCTTGCCCTTGACACAAAGACGGGTCAAACTCCTCCAATGAATTTATAAAACTGTTGCGCAGCCAAGAAGTTGCGCTGGGAGAATGGCGTGCCTGGGAAATTTGTCTTTGTCGTCGATACAGACGGTGGCGTTGATGATGCGATAGCTCTGATGATGCTCATCGGTGCTGGAAAGCAAATAGACTTCATCACCACTTGTTTCGGTAACGTCAATCTGGATCAGGCAACGCAAAATATCCTCGATGTTCTTGCTGTTTGTAATGCAGATATCCCCGTCCACAAAGGCGCCGCAGGTCCGTTTGTGGGTGAGACACTTGATGCAACCTACGTACACGGTAAAGACGGTTTAGGCGACGTTGAGCGGCCAGAGCATGAGCTGCGTATTCGGAGCGAAAGTGCACACTACGTTATTCGGGACGTATTGCGCAAAGCTGCCTTGGGTGGCCCAAAACTACAGATCCTGACCATCGGACCTCTCACCAATTTGGCAGAGGTTCTTAGAGAAGAGCCCGACCTTGCTGAAGGCATTGACCGAGTTTGGGCTATGGGCGGTACATGTAACGGTCGTGGCAATGTGACAGCAGCAGCGGAATTCAACATTCTCTGTGATCCTGAGGGAGCCAAGATCGTTCTCTCACAAAGTATCAATGCAACATTGGTGCCTTGGGAGCCTTGTCTGAATCAAGCCCTCCCAGGGGATGTCGTTGATGGTATTTTCGAGAGACTCGGAGATACTGCACCTGCTAAATTTGCAGAGCATTTGTGCACCTTTATGCGTGAGCGTGGCAAAAGATGGTATGAACGAGATCTGCTGATCCTGCCTGATCCACTAGCTGCTGCCGCTATTTTGGACCCTGAAGTAGCCGCAAAAACAATCGTCTGTGGTGTTCTTGTCGAGACGGGTGGTGAGTACAGCCGCGGCGCAACGATCCTCGACTACGAAGGCAAAACCCCAGCGCCTATCATCAGTATCATAGAGCAAGCTGATCGATCCAAGCTGGAGCGGCTCTTTGAAGCAACGCAGGCAGCTCTGTCCTAAACTTACTCTCAAAAAGTGCTCTGGCTTTTCAGATAAGAATACGTGTGAAATAAATTGAAGCAGCTGCACTAAACTTAATTCAACGCAGCTGCTTAATCTGTCAGCACCATGGTTACAGAAGCAAAGACCATGCTGTCGCGGCTAGCATAGCAACTGCCATGCCAATGGTGATCCACCGCATCACAGCTCCCTCGCCAATGGCTTTGAGAATGGAAACACCCACCAGCGCCCAGAGGCTGTGGAAGATCATGCCGCCAATCAGGAAACCGGTGGTAAGGATTATGGCATTTTCATAGATCCCCATGCCGTTTGCAGCAAAAAAACTGGTAAAGGCAACGAGGCTCATCGCCCATGTTTTGGGGCTCAGCGGGTGGATCAATAATCCTTCCCGGAAGGTTGGCAAACTCACTTCGCCTTTCGGTTTCACATTCAGCTGCACAATCCGCCACGCCAGGTAGGTCATGTATCCCATGGAGGCAAACTTGAAGCCGACAACAAGAAGCCCACCACGTGCCATCAACTGCCCAAGACCAAAAGCAACGGCAAGGTTCAACGCCGTGCTGCCCAGTTGTGCGGCAATGATAACGGGAACGGCAGTGCGATAGCCCGCGCTGGCGCCGATTGCCATGAATGTGAGATTACCCGGCCCGGGGGTTCCGGTCATGATTGCCACGAAGATCGCAAAGGCACTTAGAGTTGCCCAGTCCATTTTCTTAATCCATACAATTGATACAATTATTGTTCTGTGCTAAGATATTGTACGTATTCTATGGGTCAATTGTTTTATTGTTATGGGTACAATGTGGAAGCCTGATCTTAAAAACCTCAAAGGGCCCAAGTACCTAGGTGTTGCCAAGGTTCTTGAGCAGGACATTCTTTCAGGTCGCCTTGTGGAAGGAGACAAGCTGCCGCCGCAACGCGAGCTGGCTTATCAACTTGGGGTAACGCTTGGAACGATCACACGCGCCTATGCGGAGGCAGAACGCAAAAAGCTCGTTCGCGGCGAAACCGGACGCGGGACCTTCGTTGCAAAAACGGCAAGTGCTCACTCGCCACTGATGCTTATGCCCAAAGCTTCCGGTATCCAAAGCCTTGATCTAGCGCGCAATCTGGGATTGGCTCATCTTAATCCAGACCTTAGCCAAATGCTGGTGGAATTGAGCGCAGACCCTCTGGTCAACACGTTAAATGAATACGGCCCCTCAGAGGGCACTGGGTATCATCGCGAGATTGGGGCACAGTTTCTGCAGGAGTTCTATGGGGCTCCGGCGCGGGCGGACCAGACGCTTGTCACGTGCGGCGCTCAGCACGGCATTCAGGTCGCGTTTCAGGCTCTGTTCAATCGCGGTGATGCAATCGCAGTTGATGCGATGATCTATCCGCCAATCCTGTCTCTATTACCAACGCTTGGTCTGCAAATTGTACCCATTGAACCAGAACGAGATGCCTTGGGAAATATGAGGGCTATGTCTGCGGAGGCTCTGGAAGGCGCTTGCTCCAAGCACACTATTCGCGGGGTCTTCTTCATCCCCAATGCCCAAAACCCAACCACACACACAATGACAAGCACAGAGCGGCGAAAATTGGCTCAGGTGGCGGAAAAATACAATCTCATGGTGATTGAGGATGATCCCTATACTCCGTTCCTCTCAAGCCATGCCGAGAGTTTTCTGGAGCTTGTGCCGGATAGAACTGTGCTCATTGGCTCCTCCTCCAAGGCCATGTCTCCTGGCTTGCGGGTAGGTTATGTCCACGTCCCGCATCCGGTCAAAACTGCCTTCGCTAATGCTATAGGCGAAAGCACATGGATGGCATCTCCGCTCAACGTGGAGATCGTCTCCAGATGGATTACGACAGGAGAGCTTCAAGCAACACTGATGAGAAAGCGGGAAGTCCTGAAGGAGCGCTTTCATTTGCTGAAAGCCATGTTCCCTGATGCAGCTATGCAGGGCGGAGAAGAAAAGCTGTTTGTATGGCTTCAGCTGCCCGAACATCAAAATGCGGAGTTGGTGGAGCAAAATGCACTTCTACGCGGGGTCGAAGTCTTGTCTCATCGCCATTTTCAAGCCGGAATGCGAACGGATGTAAATGCGCTGCGCGTCAGCCTGTCGACCATTGATCGACCTGAGAATTTCAAGGAGGCATTGATGCATTTGAAGGCTTCAATCAGTCAGACCGGAAATCAGCAGGCCCCTCGGCCCATGGTTGGTTAGGTTGCGATAGGGTTTCATGAAAAAGCCCCCGCTCATAAAAAGCAGGGGCTCTTAATATCTGGCAATTTGGCCAGCCGACTAAGCGAGGCTTAGTATGGGCAGGACATGTCGCTCATGTAGTCATAAACTTTGATTTTGCCGGAAATGATGTCCTGACGTGCAGCTTCTACAGCAGCAGCCATTTCAGCGCTTACGAGTGGAGCGTTGTTGTCGTCCATTGCGTAGCCAACACCGTCTTCAGCAAGGCCAAGAGCCTGAATACCAGAAGTGAAGGTACCTTCTTTGGCATCCATGAAGGCTTTTGCGACAGCAACGTCAACACGCTTAACCATGGAGGTCAGAACTTTGCCAGGAGCAAGGTGGTTCTGGTTGGAGTCAACGCCGATGAACATTTTATCTTCATCAACAGCTGCCTGAAGTACGCCAAGACCAGTGCCGCCAGCAGCAGCAAAGATCACATCCGCACCGCGTGCGAAGTGAGACTTAGCAAGTTCGCCGCCTTTAACTGGGTCATTCCATGCAGCTGGAGTGGTGCCAGTCATGTTAACGAATACTTCGCCGTCTTTGTTGGTTGTCAGCGCACCCTGCTTGTAACCACAGGAGAATTTGGAGATCAATGGAATGTCCATGCCGCCAACAAAACCGACTTTGCCGGATTGGGACGCGAGCATTGCCATCATACCAACAAGGTAAGAACCTTCCTGCTCTTTAAAGACAACAGAACGTACGTTTGGCAAGTCGACAACAGAATCAATGATCGTAAAGCTGACTTCTGGGAATTCCTTAGCAACTTTTTCAACCGGAGCAGCCTGAGCAAAGCCCATTGCTACGATTGGGTTCATGCCGCGACGGGCAAAGTTGCGAAGAGCCTGCTCACGCTGTGAGGCGTTAGAGATCTCAAATTCGCGGTATTCGATACCAGTTTCAGCTTTGAAAGCCTCAGCACCATTGTAGGCAGCTTCGTTGAATGACTTATCGAACTTACCGCCCATGTCATAGATAACTGCAGGCTTAAAGTCCGCTGCCATAGCAGTCGTGCTCATTGCCACTGCCAGTACTGCAGATGCAGCGATGGTTTTGATGGATTTCATACCCATTCCTCCGTTATATCCCAATGGAAAACTGTAAGTTGCCCGGCCCCAGGTTCGGCTTCACCACAAATCCGAAACCTGGAGAATCACTTCAGTTAAAGTAAAAGTCTAAGTGCATACGTTCCCTCACGTAAGTCCAGCCAAGTGTTAGCTAGTCTTTAATTATGCGCTTATAGGTTGTCCAAAACGATCAGGCATGTTGAAAACAGTTATGTGTACAGCCTTTAGTTGGACACATGCTGGTGCTAGTATCAAGGTTAAAATGCGAATAAATATATCAGCAATGCAAAATTTTTCAGTTATCCGCCAAAATGGCTAGTATTAATCATTAGAACCAACAAAATTGCTTAGAGAAACTGTAGGAGGTTGGGGTGTTCGAATCATATATCGGGAAGATTAAGTCCGGAACGAGAAAAGCAGGATTAATACTTGGCGCAGGTGCCATGTTGTTAAGCGCATCAGCTGCACAGGCCGCCACATGTGGCGATACTGGCGCTGGTTTTGACCGTTGGCTTTCTTCCTACAAAAAGACGCTAATGTCTCAGGGCATCAGCAAAGCGACTTTGAACAAGTCGCTCTCCGGTATCACCTATAATCGTAAGGTGATTGGGTATGACCGGAACCAGAAATCATTCAAACTGAGCTTTGATGAATTCTACAAACTTCGCGTCAACAATGCGCTCATCAACAAAGGCCGCAAGTTGATGAAGAAGCACGATGCATTGTTTAATCGCATTGAAGGGGATTTCGGCGTTCCGCGTGAGATCATTACCGCTATCTGGGGGCTGGAAACAGGGTTCGGGCGTGGCATCGGTGGCATGAACACCATTCGCGCACTGGCAACCCTGTCTTACGACTGTCGCCGCGCGGACTTCTTCCGCAATGAGCTGTACCACGCGTTGCTCATCGTGCAGAAGGGCGACCTGAAGCCGAGCGAGATGAAGGGCGCATGGGCAGGAGAGTTGGGCCAAACCCAGTTCCTGGCATCCTCCTACATCAAGTTCGCGATCGATTACAGCGGCGATGGCAAACGCGACCTGCTTTACAACATAGCCGATACATTGGCGTCCACAGCACACTTCCTGCAGTCCTATGGATGGGAGCAAGGTCAACCATGGGGACCGGGCACAGCAAACTACGAAGTGATGCGCTCATGGAACCGGGCCGGGGTCTACGTAAAGACCATCCAGATCATGGCTGAAAAACTGAGTAACTAAGGAATAACATGGAATTATCAGCAGAAATTCGAGGCCTGTATATCGGCGGTGCAAAGCATCGCTGGGAAGGAAAAAGCCCATCCGCAATTAGCAAAAGCTTGGTGGAAGGGCCGTTACAACTGACCCAAACAGGCTTCGAGGGCGATGAGCAAGCCGATCTGAGCGTACATGGTGGCCCGGAGAAGGCACTGCATCACTATTCTGCTGATCACATGTCAGTTTGGCAGGAGGAGTTTCCGGAAAAAGCGGAGTTCTTCAAGCCGGGCTGCTTTGGTGAAAATATCTCGACCTATGGTCTTGATGAAAGCAATCTGTGCCTCGGGGATATACTCTCCATCGGCACAGCCAAAGTGCAAATCTGTCAGGGAAGACAACCCTGCTGGAAGCTCGCCCTGCATACTGACCTTCCTCAAATGGCAGCGCGGTTTCAGAAAACGGGGCGCACTGGCTGGTATTATCGCGTCTTAGAAACCGGGCAAGTGCAGATAGGCGACACAATGTCGGTCATTGACCGCCCCCATGAAGAGTGGATGCTGGCCAAGCTGATAAAAGCAAGGTTCAACCCAAAGCTAGAGGGCGCTGTGGCTGAGCAACTCTCTGAGATCCCGGCTTTATCCCAAAACTGGCGGGCATCCTTCGCAAAGAAAATGAAAGCTGGTTTGAAGGAAGATACCTCAAAGCGCTTGCTGGGAGACACCGCTTAGAGCACTAAGCCCAGTCGCTTTGGTGTGCGTTTTGTTGCAAGGCAGTGTTGAAAAGAAAAGGCCTCCGATGAAATTCAGAGGCCTTTAGGTCATTCAATTTTTCCGAAAATATTACTTATTCAGACTATCAAATAAGGGTGGCTCTTCAGCAAGGTCCAGCAGGCGGCGGGCGGCTGTCACTGTGTTGTTCATCAGCATAGCAATGGTCATTGGTCCTACACCGCGTGGCACAGGCGTGATCGCGGCTGCATGACCGAGCGCTTCGTCAAACGCCACATCCCCCACCAGACGGGTTTTGCCTTCGCCTTTTTCGGGCGCAGGAATGCGGTTGATGCCTACATCAATCACAGTTGCACCCGGTTTGATCCAGTCACCACGGACCATCTGCGGACGGCCAACGGCTGCAATCACGATGTCTGCCCCACGAACCACATCAGGAAGATCCTTGGTGCGGGAGTGCGCAATCGTAACCGTGCAGTTTTCCTGAAGCAGCAGTTGGGCAATGGGCTTGCCAACAATGTTGGAGCGGCCAATAATCACAGCCGTTTTGCCGGAAAGGTCAGCCCCAAGCGCGCGCTTGGCAAGCAAGACGCTACCAGCAGGGGTGCAGGGCACCAATGCACGGTCGGTGTTGCCGCTGCCCAGAAGGCCAACATTGATCGGGTGGAACCCGTCAACATCCTTCGCAGGCTTGATGAGATTGAGGACTTTATTCTCGTTGATGTGCTTTGGCAGCGGAAGTTGAACAAGAATGCCATGAATGGCCTCGTCCTCATTCATCTCAGCCACAAGGGCGAGTAGCTCATCCTCGCTGACATCAACTGAAAGGGTGTGCGTGATGGAGTTAAAGCCACATGCGTTTGCGGTGCGCCCTTTGTTGCGCACATAAACCTGACTGGCAGGATCTTCACCCACAATCACAACAGCCAAACCCGGCTTTACGCCTGTTTCAGCTTTAAGGCGTGCAGTGCGCGCTGTGATTTCGTCTGTCACAGATGCCGCAATGGCTCTGCCGTCTAGAATAAGAGCCTCAGTCATGACAAATCCTACTTAAAAATCACGGTGCGATCGCCGTTCAGGAGAATACGGTGTTCCAGATGATAGCGGACAGCACGCGCAAGAACCTGACTTTCCGTATCACGGCCCTGGGCAATGAGTTCGTTCACCGAATGGGAGTGTTCAACCCTGCTCACGTCTTGCTCGATGATTGGGCCTTCGTCAAGGTCAGCCGTCACGTAGTGAGCTGTCGCACCAACCATCTTGACGCCGCGTGTATGGGCCCGGTGGTACGGTTTTGCACCTATAAAACTTGGTAGGAAAGAATGGTGGATATTGATCATCTTGCCAGTCAGCTTCTCACAAAGGTCGTTGGAGAGAATCTGCATGTACCGCGCAAGGATCACGAGATCGATGTTTTCGCGCTCAACCAGATCAATAATCTGCGCTTCTTGCTCTGCTTTCGTATCCTTAGTCACCGGCAGATAGTGGAACGGCACCTTCTCGTGTTCAACACGGGTTTGATACTTGGCATGGTTGGACGCCACAGCCACCAGATCCATCGGAAGTTGACCGGTGGAGTTGCGGTAAAGCAGATCGTTCAGGCAATGCCCCATTTGAGAAACCAGCACCAGAACGCGTGGCTTTTTGGAAAGGTCATGTACCTTCCACTCAAATCCATAACCAGTTGCGACAGGGCTAAAGCCTTCCTCAAACTGTTCCTTGCTCATCCCGTCTGGAGAACGGAATGAAATGCGCATAAAGAAACGCCCCATCTCCTGATCGCCATATTGGGCGCTCTCGCAGATGTTACAGTTTTGAGAGGCGATTGAATTTGCAACCGCTGCAACAATGCCCTTTCTGTCTCCGCAGGAAAGGGTCAGCACATAATTTGCCTGGGTGTTCATAGGAGGTTTAATCTTCAAGTTTGAATTGAATTTATTGCCGCGCACCATAGGGCGCAGTACTGGTTTTTTAAAGGGTAAATCATCACTGGATTGCAGAAAATAACGTTGCGCTGCGGCAACGCTAATCTTTTAGCAACCTAGAGATCGCTCGCAGTGTCTCTGAGTTTTAGCGGTGGATCTTTTGCTCTGCGAATAACAAGTGCAGGGCACGACCGTCCCCTAACATTTATCTCATGGAATAATTGGGTACTAAATCAACCAGATTGAGAACAACACCGTGGATTTCTAGAGTACCTGGGGTTTGGGAGTAAGCATCAAGGTGCTCCTCGTGGATTGCGGAACGTGCAGTACACGGAAAGGAGTACTTTTGATGGATCAGTGGGCCAAGGGCACGTCATGAAACTGTTTATTGTTCAGGAAAGCTTCTTGGATGAAGACATCACTGAGATCACAGATGTGATCGCAAATGGCCTTGCTGCGCGCCAGCATAACATCACCTTGATCACCCTGACGGGCAAGCCTGTTGACCTCACTCATTACTCTCCGCGCATAACACCTGTTTTTCTGGAAAAAACCAGAGCCTCAGCCGCTGCTGCGGGTGTTGCGCGTTTGGTGGATAAAGAAAAGCCGGACATTATTCTGTCTCACGGCACCGGCAGCAACATCGCCTGCCTGTCCGCCATCAAAACCCGCTCGCGATTGAAAACACCAATTGCGATCACCCAGCACACCTCAGTGACCATCTCTGACAAGCTGAACATAGAAACCCAAAAGAGCGCCGCAACAATCGCGGTGCCTTTAATCTATCGGGATGCCGATAAGGTGATCTGCACACTGCACTCCATTGAGCATGTCATTGACCTGTGCGAGCAAGTTCCAAAAAACAAAGTATCCGTCATCTACAACCCTCTTGTCGAAATGAACGTGTTTGAAACCGCGGCTGAACCCATTGAGGAGGAGTGGTTTGACGCACGGGGTGCGAGCAAGATTGTCAGTGTCGGGGCAGTTTCCAGCCGCAATGCACATCACCAGCTTCTAAGGGCTATGGCCGTCGGGCGTTATAAAGAGAACCTGCATGCCTATGTGTTGGGGGAGGGGGAAGATCAGGAGGAGCTGAAACTGCTGACCTCCAATCTCGCGCTGGATGATATCGTCACCATACCCGGCGCTATAGAAAAACCAGAACGGTTCCTGCGCGCCGCAAATGTCTACGTCTCAACGGCCCAGCAAGACAGCGTGCCCGGAGAAATGGTCCGCGCGATGGCTTTGGGAACACCGGTTATCGCGCTGGACAGCGGAGCAGGCGCGCGTGAAGTCCTGCGCGATGTCCGCAACGGCTGGCTTGTGCCAGCAGGGGACGCAGATAAGCTTTCAGAGGCAATTCTGGCAGCCGTCAAATGCGACCGGTCCGATGATACGCTGGCCACCCGCGCAAGGGACTTCTCTCAGGAACGCGCAATCGATGCCTACGAGCAAACGCTCCTTTCCATGATTGCAGAGCGTGTTGACTGATTTCTAATGAGCTTGTTCAACATATAACCATCTATAAATACTAGGTAAATTGTGAAGTTTGCCGCTTTACCGTGGGATAACGTGGCCGTGCAGGGAAGGAGGTTTGACCTGTGAATCCGGCATGCCGTACCTTTAGGGAAGCCGTGTTCTTTTGGCTGGTGTTTGTCGTGTGCGTACGTGTTCGTTCTCCACCAATAAAACAAGCAGGTCATTGGAGCACCACTGTTGAGTTTCAGGTCTGGGTTTCGCAGCAAGACGAGGAGTGGTCCTACGCCTAAGGTTTGGCGCAGCTCTATACTCATGCTGTTTGCTACTCTATCCGCTTGTATGGTCGGGCCTGACTTCAAGCGCCCTGAGCTTTCACCTGCTGCCAAGTTCACGAGAAATAATCCCGGAGCAACGGCCTCCGCCAGCACACAAGGCGGCGCGTCGCAAACCTTCTACACCAATCGAGACGTACCCGGCGAATGGTGGGAGTTGTTCCGGTCCAAACCGCTTAACAGGATTGTTAGTCTGGCTGTGGTCAACAGCCCAACACTGGCACAATCAGAAGCAGCCCTTATTCAAGCACAGGAAACGGCCTATGCAGCCGGGGCTGCTCTCTATCCCACGGTTACAGGGTCTGCTGGCTTCAATCGTCAAAAATTTGCCTCTGGCGGCGGTGCTCAAGGGCAGATCATTTCCGTCATCAGCCCAATTTTCAGCGTGCACAGTGCGTCATTGGCCCTGTCCTACACATTGGACATCTGGGGTGGGGTGCGCCGGAATATTGAATCTCAGGTCGCCAATGTCCAATACGCCCAGTTTCAGGTGGAAGCGGCGCATTTGGCGCTGACTTCCAACCTGCTCAACGCCGTCATTATGGAAGCCTCCATCAAGGGGCAGATCCGGGCGACCAACGAGATCATCAAAGTACAGCAACAGCAGTTGAATATCGTCAGAGCACAGTTTCGCTTGGGCGGCACAGACGAAGCGCAGGTTTTACAGGCACTGGCATCATTGGAACAGACCAAAGCCACTTTGCCAGCTCTGGAGCAAAGTCTGATCGTGCAGAAAAACCTGATCAACACGCTGGCTGGCTTTTTCCCGACAGAGAAGATCGTGAAGGAGTTTGAGCTTTCTGATTTGGTGCTCCCCAGGAGCCTGCCGCTGAGCGTTCCATCAGAGCTTGTGGCACAACGCCCGGATATACGCTCCGCAGAGGCGCAGATGTGGGCAGCAAGCGCAAATATTGGCGTGGCACTGGCAAACCAGCTTCCAAGTTTTACAATCACAGGCAACGCTGGCAATCAGGCTGAGCAGCTGTTCCGAATATTCTCAACCGGGACGGGCGTTTGGGATATAAGCACGACGCTTTCCCAAAAGATCTTTGATGCCGGAGCGCTCAACAGCCAGCGCAAAGCAGCAATAGCAGCTTTTGAAGGCGCTGCCGCCAATTACCGTGAAGTGGTTGTCACCGCGTTTGGAGATGTCGCCAACGCCATCAGCGCTGTCCAAAAGGATGCTGATGCATTGAAAGCAAGTTTGGCAGCAGAACGCTCCGCCATGCGCAGCCTTAAACTCACTCAGCAGCAATACAAACTTGGGGCCGTTGACCTCACAACATTGCTGATTTCTGTCCAAACTTACCAGCAAGCCAAGATCAATCTCGTTCAGGCACAAGCAGCCCGCTTTACCGACACGGTCGCTCTGTTCTTTGCGATGGGCGGTGGGTGGTGGAATAGGCCTCTGTCTGCGCCAAACCGGGTAAAGGAGCCTCTGACAATCATATCCGCGGTGCCGCCTTTCAATCGAAAACAAATTCAGCCGGTGAACCAGCCATGAACAATGAGAAAAAACCACGGCAGAAGCGGAATATGGTGATCATGCTGGTGTGCGTCGGCACCGTCTTTGGCGGCCTCTATGCCTTCCAACAATACAAGTCACTGGTCGCTGGTAAGATCATTGCGCAAATGCAGGACAAGACCGAAGTCATTTCAACGTACACAGCCAGTAAGCAGCTATGGACGGATAGAATCACGGCCATAGGAACCCTTGTTGCCATCAAAGGCGCGGATCTGGAGCCGCAAGTTGCAGGCAATGTCATGCTCATTAATTTTTCATCTGGTGAGGACGTCAAACAAGGCACATTACTGATAAAGCAAGACACCACGCAGCAAGTCGCTCAGCTCATATCCCTGCAAGCGCAAGAAGTATTTGCGCGCCAGACATTGGACCGGGATCTGAAGCAGTACAAAGTCAACGCGGTCAGCAAACAGCAGATTGATTCAGATTGGTCTAACTTGAATAACCTGCAAGGGCAGGTACAGGACCAACTGGCGTTGATTGCCAAAATGAACATAAGAGCGCCCTTTAAGGGGCGGCTGGGCATCCGCCTTGTCAGCGTCGGGCAATATCTCGATGTGGGTACATCCTACGTTTCGCTCCAGCAGTTGGATGACCTCTTCGTTGATTTTTATGTCCCCCAGCGCTTTCTCGGTACAGTTCGGCCAGAGCAGGCTGTAGAGATCAGCGTTGATACCTTTCCCGGTGAAGTGGTCAAAGGCAAAGTTATCGCCATCAACTCGCAAGTGGATATCAACAACGGTAACGCCCTTGTCCGTGGCAGGTTCCTAAACCCCGACAAGAAGCTACTCCCCGGCATGTTTGCAGATGTCAGCATTGTTGTCTCTGCACCCAAGGAGCAAGTCACGCTCCCTCAAACTGCGATCTCCTACAACTCCTACGGCGTAACCGTTTATGTGCTGACGAAAACCGGCAAAAAGGACAAGGGCAAAGATGTTTATCTGACGGAAGAACGCTTTGTTGAAACAGGCACAAAGCGAGGGGACCAGATTGTGGTCATCAAAGGAGTTAAAGACAAAGAGCTGGTTGTTAGCGCAGGGCAAATCAAACTGCGCAATGGATCAGCTGTGACCATCGACAACTCCGTTCTGCCAACAAACGATCCTGATCCAAAACCGGTAGAAAAATAAGGGAGGCGCGAGATGCACAGTTTCACAGAGATCTTCGTTCGCCGTCCCGTTCTGGCCTCAACCATCAGCTTGATGATTTTAGCGCTGGGCTTGCGCGCAATTTTCCTGCTCCCGGTCCTCGAATACCCCAAAACCGAAAACGCAGTCATCACCGTCTCCACCACCTATTACGGGGCGAGTGCCGAAACCATTGCGGGCTTCATCACCACGCCGTTGGAGGAGGCAATCGCGCAGGCTGAGGGCATTGATTATATGACCTCCACCAGCGCCAGCACGGTCAGTACCATCATCGTCAACTTGGTGCTCAACTATGATGCCGACAAAGCCCTCACGGAGATTTCCTCTCAGATCAGCTCGGTCATAGATCAGCTTCCGCAACAAACGCAAAACCCGGTTTTGACGATTGAAATCGGGGAAACCATTGACGCCATGTACATCGGCTTTACGGCAGATGTTATCGATCCCAACCAGCTCACCGATTATATCATTCGTGTTGTCCAGCCTCAGGTGCAGGCCATTGCTGGGGTTCAAACAGCAGAGCTTATCGGAGAGAAGCGCTATGCCATCCGGGCGTGGTTAGACCCGGGCAAACTTGCTGCCTATGGCCTGACAGGTACTGATGTTGCAAATGCACTGTCGGCCAATGATTTCATCTCCGGTGTTGGTAACTCAAAAGGCCAGATGGTGCAGGTGGAACTGACCGCCAACACCAACCTGACGGATGTTGAGCAGTTCCGTCAGCTTGTGGTGAAACAGACAGACGGTGCCATTGTACGCATGCGTGATATCGGTTCTGTTGTGCTTGGATCAGAAGATTATGACAACGCCGTTCTCTTCAGTGGAAAGCAAGCCATATATATTGGCGTAAAAGCATCTCCCGCGGCCAACATCCTAGCCATGTTGGATGAGGTGCGCGCGCTTATTCCGGTCATACAAGAGGCAATGCCACCGGGCTTAAAAGCCACAATCGTGTATGATTCAGGGCTCTTCATTAATGCAGCTATTGATGAGGTTATCAGTGCATTATTGGAGGCGTTGGTTATCGTGACGCTGGTGGTGTTCCTGTTTATCGGGTCACCGCGCACCGTGGCTATTCCCATCATCGCTATTCCGCTTTCACTCATCGGCACGTTCTTCATCATGCTGGTGTTGGGGTACTCCATCAATCTGCTCACGCTGCTGGCCTTGGTGCTGGCAATCGGGCTTGTGGTGGATGACGCGATTATTGTGGTGGAGGATGTGGAGCGCCACATCAGTGAAGGCAGCACGCCGAAGCAAGCCGCCATTCAGGCAGGGCAGGACCTTGGCCGCCCGATTATTGCGATGACCATAGTTCTTGTGGCCGTGTATGCGCCCATCGGCTTTCAGGGTGGGCTGACGGGAGCTTTGTTTACAGAGTTCGCATTCACGGTTGTTGGAGCTGTCACCGTGTCCGCAATTGTCGCGCTCACACTCACACCTATGATGAGTTCCAAAATTTTAAAAGCCAGAACGCAGGAAACATCCGGTTGGGATGATGCACTCACCAAAACCATTGATGATGTGTATAACCGTTTCCGGCAGCGCTATTTGAGACTACTGGAAAAATCGCTCGATAACCGCCCGGTTGTGCTCCTCTTCGCTTTCATCATCCTCAGCAGTATTCCCTTCCTTTACGACACCTCGCAAAAGGAACTGGCCCCGCAGGAAGATCAAGGCCTTGTCTTGGCACAGTCCACACCGTCTCCCTCCGCCACGCTGGAGCAAAAGCTTCTCTATACGCAACAGATCTATGGCATCGCCGCCAAATACCCAGAGACAGAAGGCGTGTTCCAGCTCATTTTGGCAAGCAGTGCGATCACAGGTATTTTGCTAACCCCGTGGGATCAACGCGATCAAACTGCGACAGAGCTGCAATATGCCATGCAGGGACCTATGGAATCGGTCGCGGGCTTCAAAACGGTGATGTTCCAAAACCCACCTTTGCCGGGAAGTAGCGGTCTTCCCGTTCAGTTTGTTCTCAAAACGACCCAACCCATAGATAAGCTTAATCTGGTTGGGTCTGATCTGCTTGATAAGGCCAAGGCAACGGGCAAGTTCGTTTACATCGACAAAGACCTGAAGATAGATAAGCCACAGGGTCAGATCACCATCGACCGGGACCTTACAGCGGAACTCGGCCTTACCATGGCTGATGTCGGCTCATCGCTCACCAACCTGATGAGCGGTGGCTACATCAATTACTTCGACCTGGATGGCCGCTCTTACCAAGTCATCCCCCAGATCATTCAGTATGATCGCCTGAACCCGGATCAGTTGCTCAACACCTACCTCCGCACCGGCAACGGCTCAATTGTCCCGCTTTCCACCATTGCCACTATGGAAACTCAAGTCACCCCGCAGTTCATTCCGCATTTTCAGCAGCAAAACTCACTTACACTGTCCGGTGTACCAAATTTTGGGGTGCAGCTGGAAGAGGCGTTGGCCACCCTTAAACAGCTTGCAGAAGCAGAATTGCCTGAAGGATATACGATTGATTACGCCCAGCAATCGCGCCAGTATGAGCAGGAATCCAGCAGCTTTGCAGTGACGTTCGCGTTTGCGCTGTTGATCATCTTCCTCACGCTGGCGGCACAGTTTGAAAGTTTCCGGGATCCGATCATCATTTTGATTTCCGTTCCTATGTCCATCGCTGGAGCGTTGTTCTTCATCAATATCGGAGTGGGTGGCGCCAGCATCAATATCTACACGCAGGTGGGTATCATCACGTTGATGGGGTTGATCTCCAAACACGGTATTCTCATCGTGGAGGTTGCAAGAGAGCTGCAGGAAAACGAGGGCGCAAGCAAACGCAAGGCCATCATTGGTGCCTTAGAAATCCGCCTGCGCGCTATTTTGATGACAACGGCGGCAATGGTTCTGGGTGTTATTCCGTTGGTTCTGGCAACAGGGGCAGGTGCTGCTTCACGCTTCAACATGGGGCTGGTTATTGCAACTGGTCTTTCCATTGGCACCATGTTCACATTGTTTGTGGTGCCCAACGTTTACATGCTCATCGCCGTAGATCGCTCGAAAATGTTCCAACCTGATGATATTGCAAACCAAACCGATAAGGGAGATGGAGAATAAACTCCAACCTCCTGACCTTTATCCTCGTTATTCTCAGAAAATATGAGGACGCAAAATCCCCGATTTCTCCCAAAAATCAAAGCAATTGTGAATCACATGGAAGTTTCTCACAGGGAAAAGAAATTGCACGGTTGCCTATTGGAAAACAGAAGGTTATAAACCGCCCCACACAGCGCACTGGGGTGTAGCCAAGTGGTAAGGCAACGGTTTTTGGTATCGTGTACCGTAGGTTCGACTCCTACCACCCCAGCCATTTTCTCCTGAAAATCATTATGCTTTAAAAGAATGCCAAGCGATTATCTTGCGAGAGGCAATCTGCTGCACATGGTCGCTCTACAATAACGAACCAATTCCCATAAAATATGACTGATCAGCTCTCAATACGAGAGGTTAGATCTATGCCGCTAATTCAGCATGAATACCGTTAGGGTCCGAAGGCTGTGCCTTAGCTAATGATGATCTTAATCGGAGAATGCGTTTTGTTTGGCGCTGAGAATGTGTTCTTCCATCGCGGCAATTGCGGCTTCAGCATCCCTGCGTTTTAGGGCGCCTAATATTTTGAGGTGTTCAGAAAAAATACGCTCAAGATTACCGGGCCATATTCGTGATTTATCTGCAATTATCAATCTAATTTTGATCGCGTTTACTTTGTATATATTTGAGATAATCTCGTTATCAAGTTTGGTGATAATTGCATCATGTAGATGCCAATCAGCATGTTGAGCTTGCTCTATCAGTGAAGTCGTCACCTCTTGTTTGGCCTGCTCTAGGATAGCCAGATGCTCATCCAGTAGTTCGTCTATTTGTGTGTCGTCTGCGTGCTTTGCAAAATGTTCAATAGCTCGCTTCTCAAGAATGAGTCGCAGCTCAAATGCGTTTTTTATCAAGTTCATATCGATATGGGTAACTTGCAGACCGCGTTGAGGAATTGCCTTTATCAGGCCATCAGCCTCCAGACGTGGAATGAGCTCACGCACTGTTGCCAGAGACATATCGGTCATGGAGACAAGTTCTTTTTGCGTCAGAAATTGTCCAGGCTTGATGCGCATAGTCAACAAGAGGTCTGAAAAGTTGGCGTATGCCTGTTCGCGCATACTCGTCCTTCCTGAATTATTCATTTCCAGACCTCAATCCCTATTTCTTGCACTCGTCTATCCGAATATCGCTTTGTACTGCCCTATTAGTATTTGCTCATTCTCTTTATCTAGCGGAAGAAGAGGTGCGCGGACACTTTTCCAGTGATTATCTTGATAGTGATGGGCACAAAGTGCTTTTACCGCAGGTGTCACAGGCATGGAGACGATGGTGTCGACAATATCCGAGATTTTTTTATTGTCTTTGCCTGTATTGACCAAGTCTGCCAACTCTTGGCTTTTGACATTAGCCAAGCCGCTGATGCAGCCTTCCGAGCCGAGACGAACAGCTTTTGCAAGAAAACGCTCATCCCCAATAAGGATAGCCAGCCTGTCTTTCAAATTTAGGAAGGCTTCAGCCTGTTCCCAATCTCCGCAGGAGTCCTTGATCCCATAAACAAGTTCCGGAAATTCGTTGTGCAGTTGCTCTGCAAGCGCAGGTGTAATCATCGCTCCGGTCAACTGCGGAATATGGTAGAGAATGATGCGAAGGTTTTGGCCTGCGAGCGGAGAAAGAACAGCCCTGAACCAAAGATGAAATCCTTCATCAGGTATTCCGCCAAAATAATGAGGTGGGGCGAGTAAGAACGTGCTGCAACCAAGATCGATGGCGGCCCGAATCTGTTCCAGTGCTACTGCTGCACTGTTCTGAACCACTCCGATTGTGAGTTGCTTCGCATCGACACCACCGTCAATGAGTGTGGAAATAGATTTAGCACGATCATCTTGCGACAGGCTTGGGCCTTCTCCTGTGGTACCGAATAGACAAAGGCCAGAGCACCCATTGGACAGAAGCATTTTTGCGTGCTGTAACATCAATTTAACGTCAACTTCGCCGCCTAAGTCAAATGGAGTTACCAGTGCGGCCGATACTCCATATATACCGATGCTCATTTCGCGTTTCTCTTCTTTTTCATACAGGATTGTTCGTAACATGTTAGTTGTCGCATAACTGTGTTGTCAATTCAATGTGTTTATGTATTATGTGATTTGGAGAGCTTTTGTTGCGAATATCAAATAACAAATTAGGTTGTTTGAGTTTTTCAAAGTTAATACGAATTTACTTGGGAGGGTAATTCAAATGTTTGTTCTCACGAAACGTCAAGTTATTGGCGCTCTTATGAGCGCTACTGTGTTGATGTCTATGCCAGCAATGGCGAATGATGCCATTAAACTTCGCATTTCTTCACCAGCTGTTGAAAGCGATTGGCACGCCAAAATGCTAACAGTGTTCAAGGAAGAACTTGAAAAGACGGCTCCGGGTGAATTTAACGTTGAGATTCATCTCAATGCTTCCTTGTTTAAGCAAGGCACAGAGCCAATAGCTATGCAACGTGGTAACCTTGATATGGCGATGATGTCAGCTCAGGATATTGCAAAGCAGATTCCAGAATGGTCTGCGTTCACAGCTGGTTATCTCATTCGCGATCCTGATCATCAGCAGAAAGTTTTCCGCTCTGATCTTGGCAAGAAGTTTTACGACATGGTTGCTGCCAAGATGAAGATCCAGATTCTGGATGTTGCCTATCTTGGTACCCGCCAACTTAACTTGCGCAGCGATATGAAGGTAAGCACTCCTGAAGATCTTAACGGCGTGAAGTTACGTATGCCGGGCTCAGATGCATGGCAGTTCCTTGGTAAGGCCCTTGGCGCAAACCCAACCCCTATGGCTTTTGGTGAAGTCTACACTGGGTTGCAGACAGGGGCTGTCGATGGACAAGACAATCCGCTGCCAACTGTTAAGGCTGCAAAATTCTACGAAGTCACAAAACAGATTGTAAAAACCGGGCATCTTGTCGATGGTATTTTCCTGTCTATGGCGAAGAAGAAGTTTGACAGCTTGAGCGCTGAACAACAGGAAAAAGTGATTTCAGCGGTGAAAGCAGCATCGGCTTACAATAACGAAAACCGTATTGCTGATGAAGCAAATCTTGAAGCGTTTTTCGAAGGTAAAGGCCTGACTGTATCTACACCAGACGTTGCTGCCTTCCGCGCACGAGTTCAGAAAATGTATCTGGAAAGCGATTTTGCGAAGAGCTGGCCAGAAGGCATTGTCGAGCAGGTTAACGCAATTAAGTGAGGGCTGTCGTGCTGAAGCTTAAAGCTTGGGTGCAACATCTAGTGGAATTCATGGCGGTCGTTCTTATGATCGCCATGTTCACCTTCTTCCTGTTGCAGATCTTTTTCCGTTACATCCTCAATGATCCACTTTCCTGGACTTCAGAGGCCTGCACGCTGACGTATGTCTGGGTTGTCTTCTGGGGTGGGGCGTTTTTGCTCAAACCTCAAGATCACGTTGCATTTACAATGGTGCACGATGCTGCGCCGCCACATGTAAAACGGATTCTAACAGTGCTGTTTTGCTTGGGCATTGGTGGCATGTTTGTGGTGGGGCTACCGCAGATCTGGGATTATATTACTTTCATGCAGATCGACAGAACACCAATCTTGCGTATTCGGTTTGATTTTGCCTATGCAATCTTTATCCCCTTTGCGCTTGCTGTCGTTATTCGTTGCGTTGGAGATATCGTTTCTGCCATGCGCATTGAGAAAACGACAGACTAATATTTTATGGTGGGCGCAACGTATGCGCTAGGGAGCATTCATGAGTTTCGCGTTTATCGCTTCAATCACGAGTCTGTTTGGAGCCGCTTTGATTGGTGCTCCTATTGCTTTGGGCATCTTCGCGGCATCCATCACCTACTTGCTATTGAGCGGTCAGGATATGGGACTCGTGGCGGAACAAAGCCTGAATGGCTTGTTCAATTCCTTCGTGTTGCTCGCTGTCCCGCTCTTTATAATTGCCGCGAACATCATGAACGCGAGTGCCGTCACTGACCGTCTTTTGGAATTTTGCATCGCTCTTGTTGGCCGATTCCGTGGGGGGTTGGCGCAGGTGAACGTTATTGCCAGTCTGATTTTTTCTGGTATGTCCGGCTCTGCAATCGCAGATGCTGCCGGAATTGGACACATCATCATTCGCATGATGACTAAGGAGGGGCGTTATCCTCGCGGCTTTGCAGCTGCTGTCACTGCTGCCTCAAGCGTCATTGGGCCAATCATCCCGCCGTCTATCCCTATGATTATGTACGCTTTGGTTTCAGATACATCCATCGGATATCTGTTCCTTGGCGGTATTATACCCGGGCTTACAATGGCTGTTTTCCTGATGGCCTATAATTTTTACGCGGCTCGCAAGCGGAACTTCCCGCGTGATGAGGTTGTTCCTCTCAACAAGATCCCCGGCGTTACAGTTCGTGCGTTTCCAGCCCTGATGCTTCCGGTCATTCTACTTTCAGGGATTTATGGAGGAGCGACGACACCAACTGAAGCTGCCGCAGTTGCAGCCGCCTATGCGCTTATTCTGGCGGTATTTTTCTACCGCTCATTGGGTTTGAAAGCGCTTTACATCTCAATCCTGGAAGCAGCGCGGTCTACGTCTATCATCGGGCTTATAATTGCTGCTGCACTGATCCTGAATTATCTGGTGGCCAGTGAGAATATCCCGAATCTTGTCGCCGATAAGTTGTCAGGTTGGGACACATCTCCCCTGGTGTTTATGCTAGCGATTATGGCCTTGTTCATGCTGCTGGGGTGTTTGTTTGATGCAACAACACTGCTTCTAATTGTTGTTCCGTTGTTCTTGCCCACTGCACGGTCTTTAGGGATTGATCTAGTGTACTTCGGTGTCGTTATTACACTCAATATTATGATTGGGTTGATTACACCGCCTTACGGGGTTCTGTTATTTGTCATCAACGGCATCACGGGTATACCCCTGCGGGAAATCATTCGTGAGATTTGGGCGTTCCTATTTGTGCTCATATGCGCCTTGATGGTTCTGGTTCTTATGCCTGATCTCATTTTGTTTCTGCCCAAAATGTTTGGTTATCTGCCTCAGTAAGCTGACTCCTAACAATTGAGCAATGCATGGATTATTTCTATCTAAAAGGTCTGTCCTCAAACAAATAGACAACAAATTCTCAGGATGGGTCTCCCGCCTGATTTGGTATTTTGATGGAAATCTCGAGATCCCTAGCGTAAACTGTAAGTACGTCTTAATAGATAGACGTATACCCAGAGATGCAAAAAAATATATCATGCGCATTCTGAGAATAACGGAAGTCTGCGATCGTCTATTACGCCAATAAAAACAATAATATGCGAGGATGTCAGCAGCTGCTTTGAGGGGGAACTCTATGAATCCGGCTGAGTGGTTGGCAAGAGCTGCAAAAATAACACCGCAGGCACCTGCATTACTTCATGGCACACATGTCATTGCCAATTATGCTGAATTTGGGCAGCGGTCCGCGTCCATTGCAGCTGGTTTGCAACGCAGTTTTGGCATCACGAAAGGGGATCGTGTTGCACTCTTCATGAAGAACCGGACGGAATATCTGGAGGCCAGTTATGGCATCTGGTGGTCTGGTGCTGCTGCTGTGCCAATCAACGCCAAGCTCCACGCCAAGGAAGCGGCGTGGATCATCGAGAACTCAGGCGCATCTGTTGTGTTTGTCTCAGATGATGTGGGCGATGACCTGCGCGCTGAAATAAACTCCTCAAAAACCAAAGTGATTTCCGTCGATCAGCCTGAATACGCGAAGATGTACGAGGTTGATCCTCTGGCAAATCCTGTTCCGATTGAGGCGCAGGATATGGTCTGGCTGTTCTATACGTCCGGCACAACAGGTCGCCCCAAAGGGGTGATGATGTCCTCGCAAAATATCCAAAGCATGATGCTGGGCTATTACGCTGGAGTTGGCACGCCCACAAACAAAGATGCATCGCTCTACGCAGCCCCCATGTCACATGGGGCGGGCATCTACAGCTTCATGCATGTGGTGGCTGGTGGTCGTCATGTCTGCCCGATCTCTGGTGGGTTTGATGCCGCAGAGATTTTGGAGATCGCCCCGAAAATCGGCAATATCGCCATGTTTGCAGCACCTACCATGGTGCGCAGACTGGTGGATGTGGCAAAGGAAACCGGTGCTACGGGTGAGGGGCTGGACACAATCATCTACGCAGGCGGACCGATGTACTTTGCCGATATCGTCGAGGCCGTTGATGTCATGGGGCCGCGGTTTGCGCAGATTTACGGGCAGGGTGAATGCCCAATGGCGATCACGGTGCTGAGCCGGGAACAAGTCTGCGATAGAAAACATGCCCGTTGGGAAGAAAGATTGAAATCAGTTGGGGTAGCTCAAGTCGCGTCCTGCGTGCGCGTGGTAGATGAGGGCATGAAAGATCTGCCAACCGGAGAGATCGGAGAGATTGTCGTATTTGGGTCTGCTGTCATGCGGGGCTACTGGAACAACGCGGAAGCAACCGCGTCCACAGTCCTTGATGGGTGGCTCAAGACAGGCGACATGGGCGCGTTGGATGCCGATGGTTTCCTCACAATGCACGACCGCTCCAAGGATATGATCATCTCGGGTGGCTCCAATATTTACCCGCGTGAAGTGGAAGAAATTCTGCTGATGCATCCAGCTGTTTCCGAAGCCGCCGTTGTTGGTCGGTTTCATGAAGAATGGGGAGAAGAGGTTATTGCAATCATCTCTCCAGAAAAAGGAAAGACCGTTGATGTTGCAGAGCTGGACAAGCTTTGCATAGACAATATCGCCCGTTTCAAGCGCCCGAAAGATTACCTGATCATGGAACAATTGCCCAAGAATAACTACGGCAAGATCATGAAGCGAGATCTGCGGGACATGCTGAAAAATTCAGGTAAGGTGAAATAGACAGATGATAACCTATGAAATTCGGAGTGCGCGTTCAAAAGATATCTCTCAAATCGGGGCTGTCGGTCTGGCCTCTTGGAAACGGGGGATCGGGCCACACGTGCCCTCGGTTGCCCACGACACCATGAGTGAAGCGTCCTATACGGATTTCGCAAGTGAAAGTCTGGATCAGATCATCGTTGCAGTAGAAGGAGATCACCTTCTCGGCTTTGCCGCGACAGAGCACGCAGACAATTTCATCACTGACCTTTGGATTGACCCAACCAGCGAAAGCAAAGGGTTGGGCTCAGCTCTTTGCGGGGAAGCAGAACGACGCATCGCAGCGCGGGGCTACAACACAGCTGAAATTTCTGTGCTCATTCAAAACGAGCGAGCCGCCGGGCTTTACCAGCATATGGGCTACGAAGAACTGCGCCGCGAAACTAAGTTCGACGAAGATTTGCAATGCGAAATCAGCTACATCCGCCTGCGCAAACATCTACCGTTCCACGTAGAGGAAATTGCCTGAGGAGAGGTCTCCTCAGGCACAAAGCATAGGTCCAATAACTAGGAAGCGGTTTCCGGATAAGAATACGCGGAAAAACGGGAGCTTAAGGCCGATTGTTTTAAGCTCTTAGCGCAGGCGCTCTCCATCTGGCTTGAACAACAATACACGAGACGCTGGCAATGTAAGCGTTAGCACCTCGGTGCGTTGATCCAACCGGTCGCCGCGACTTTCCGCAATCACTTGCGTGCCATCTGGCAGGTCGCAATAGGCGTAACTGGTTTCCCCAAGGTTCTCGACAAGAGTAACACGCGCCTCCGCACGGATCCCCGCGCCAGCCTGACCCACGACAAAGTGCTCTGGGCGAATACCGACTGTGACCAACGCCCCTTCAACAACAGGCTCGGAAATACCCGGCACAACGAGTGTCCCGTCATCAAATCCGGCAACGGAAATCTCTAGACCGGCTGGGGAGGAACCAACCGCCTTGCCACTCAGGAAGTTCATCTTGGGAGAGCCGATGAAGCCCGCCACAAACTGGTTTGCAGGATCATCGTAAAGGTCCAGCGGCCTTCCGTATTGGCGAATGTATCCGTCTTCCAGCACCACAATCTTGTCCGCCAGTGTCATGGCTTCCACCTGATCATGGGTCACGTAGATCATGGTTGCTTTGACTTCCTTGTGCAGCTTGGCAAGCTCAATACGCATCTGCACGCGCAGCTCTGCATCAAGGTTGGAGAGCGGCTCATCAAACAGGAAGACTTTGGGGTTGCGAACAATCGCGCGGCCAATGGCAACACGTTGGCGTTGACCACCCGATAGTGCCTTCGGATGACGCTCCATAAACGGCCCAAGCTGAAGAATACGCGCAGCTTCCCCCACACGCTCCGCGACTTGTGCTTTGGAATGACCCGTCATCTTCAAGCCAAAGCCCATATTCTCGGCGACCGTCATATGCGGGTAAAGTGCATAGCTTTGAAACACCATGGCAATGCCGCGCTGAGACGGGTCAACCTTGGTCACATCCTCATTGTCAATGTGAATGGTTCCAGCATTGGTGGTCTCCAAACCGGCAATACTGCGCAAAAGAGTAGACTTGCCACAGCCGGATGGGCCCACGAAAACAACAAACTCGCCCTCTTCAATTTCAAGGTCCACGCCATGGATCACCTGCGTGTCGCCATAACTCTTTTTTAGATCACGCAACACAACTGCGGTCATTGGTTTCCCCTCCCAGTAAAACCTGATGCACGGACCCCGTGCAAACTAAAAATATGTTGGGCTCAAAGCCCTTAAAAACTAATGCCCCATAGCAACCTGAGCGGTCTCGGCAATATCACGCACCGCAATGCGCATGTCCGGCAAAAACTGGTCCACCATCTTATCCAGCGATGTCACATAGGTGGTGCTGGTCACAGAAAGCGCACCAATCGGCTCGCCGCGCTTGTTCAGGATCGCCAGCGAAATGCAGATGATGGTGTCTTCGTGCTCCTCATCATCAAACGCACAACCGCGCTCACGAATGCGCACAAGCTCCTCACGCAGCATTTGCTCGTTGACCAGCGTCTTGGTCGTGTGCCGCTGGAACGACTGTGCCTTGATCGCTTCAACCAGCCGTGCCTCTGGCAAAGCTGAGAGCATGGCCTTGCCAACACCCGTGCAATACGCAGGGCCAATCTTGCCCGGACTGGAGAACATGGCAATGCTGCGCGGTGGTAAGCGCTTATCGACGTAAAGCACCTGATTATTGTCCAGGATCGCAAGATGGATCGTCTCCGGGATCTTTGCGCTCAACTGGTCCAATGCATCACAGGCGACGCTGGCAAGGCTTGCTTTGCTCCACGCAGAATGCGCAAGCCGCAACACCCGCATGCCGATGCTGTAGGTCTGGTGAGCCTCGTCATGCACCAGCATACCCTCCTTCACCAGCTGCTTTAGTTGCCGGTGCAGTGTGGCACGAGAAAGCGGAAGCGTGTTCAGCAGCTCCACAAATCTTGGTGGCGATTCGGCAAGGGCAACTGCATCCAGGACTGCAAGGGCTTTAGAAATTGGGCTGGTGAGGTCGATCTCTGTTTCCTCAGCAACTCCTTGGGGTTTCTCTCCCATTTACGTTTATTCCCTTACTTATTCCGGAAACCTATTTTTTCGAGACAGATTTCTTCTTGCATCCTTCGGTTGACAATTATGCATTACCACGCGACCATTTCAATGGTCAAAACAAAGTTTCATTGAATGGAACTTTTTTGATCACTTTTACTGGGAGGTTTAGGGTGTTTAATTTTAGCAAAAAAGCTGCGGGCGGATTCGCAGCGGCATTTATGATTACAAGTTCAGCGTATGCAGCAGGAGATCTGGTTATCAATCTTGACCAGACTGATCCGGCTCCAAAAAAAGCATTTGAAGACATCGTCGCAGGCTTCTCCAAGGAGAACCCGGATGTGAACGTCATCGTCAACACGATGCACAAAGAAGGCTACAAAACGTCCATTCGTAACTTCCTCACAGCAGATGCTCCAGATCTGGCAACATGGTACGCGGGCAACCGCATGGCACCATTCGTCAACGCTGGCCTGTTTGAGGATGTCTCCGATGTGTGGGAAGAAAATGGCCTCAACGAACAGTTGAAGTCAGCAGCTGCGTCGATGACCATTGATGGCAAAAAATGGGGTGTTCCCTACACGTACTACCAGTGGGGCATCTATTACCGCAAAGACATCTTCGCGGAAAAGGGCATCGAAGTTCCAACAAGCTGGGATGAGCTGGTTGCAGCATCTGCGAAGCTGAAAGCTGCTGGTATTGACCCGTTCACAATCGGCACAAAAGCTCTTTGGCCAACAGGTGGCTGGTTCGATTACATGAACCTGCGCGTCAATGGCTACGAGTTCCACATGGACCTCACATCCGGCAAAGTGCCTTACACTGACCCGCGTGTGAAAGCGACCTTCGACAAATGGGCCGAAATCGTTAAGCCGGGCTACTACAACGCAAACCATGCAGCTCTGGACTGGCAAGAAGCTGTGCCAGCACTCGTGCAGGGCAAAGCGGCCATGTATCTCATGGGTAACTTCGCCGTGGACGTGTTCAAAAACGGCGGCCTGAAGGAAGAGCAGATCGGCTTCATGCAGTTCCCGGAAATTACACCGGGCATTCCAATGGCTGAAGATGCACCGACGGATACTATTCACATTCCTGCAAAAGCCAAAAACAAAGAGGACGCGAAGAAGTTCCTTGCGTACATGGCGCGCGCAGATGTGCAAACAGCAATCAACGTAACACTTGGTCAGCTGCCAGTGAACTCAGGGGCCGAACGTCCTGAAAAACGCATCTTGCAGCAGGGCTTTGACATGTTGTCCGGTGCTTACGCTCTGGCGCAGTTCTATGACCGTGATGCTCCCGCTGCAATGGCGAAAGCAGGCATGGAAGGCTTCCAGGAATTCATGGTGAAGCCAGAACGTGTTGACGCAATTTTGCAGCGTCTCGAAAAAATCCGAACCCGCGTTTACAAGTAGTAGGTTTTCGGAATTCATACGTAGGGTGGTGGAAGATTTCACCACCCTACGCTCTAGAATTGGATAATGCAGAAGCACCAAATCTTCTGCGGGGGACATAGATGAGCGAGCAGACCTTGGCTCCTGTATCTTCCGGAAACTCACAAAAGTTTTCTGGAGGACCTGCGACTACAGGCGCCAGCAAAACCAGATCATCGACGTGGATTGCCAATCAGCGCAAATTTGCACCCTGGCTGTTTTTAGCGCCGGGAGTTTTGATGTTTACGATCTATGTGATTGCGCCAATTGGCCAGTCACTCTGGATCAGCCTGTATGAATGGGATGGCATGGGTGCCAAAACCTTCATCGGCATTCAAAACTATATCGAGCTTGTAGACGATGAGGCGTTTTACACCGCGCTGTATAACAATGTTCTTTGGCTGGTGCTTTACATGCTGGCAGTGCCCGCTGGCTTGATGATTGCGATTTTCCTCAATCAAACAGTCACCGGCATTCGCATTTATAAATCACTTTTCTTTTTCCCATTTGTCATCAGCCAGATCGTTGTTGGTCTGATTTTCTCATGGTTTTATGCCCCAAACTTCGGCCTGTTTACCAAACTGCTGGAGTTCATTGGCATTGAAGGCGTTGCTATTCTGGCGGATGAAAGGTTTGTCACCTATGGCATCATCGTTGCTGGCTTATGGCCGCAAATCGCCTATTGCATGATCCTGTATCTCACAGGCCTCAATAACGTCTCTCCCGACCAGATCGAAGCGGCACGACTTGACGGTGCCAAAGGCTGGAAGATGCTGTGGTACGTCATCATTCCGCAGTTGCGCCCGGCCACATTCATTGCTGTTGTCGTCACCATTATCGGCGCGCTCCGCTCGTTCGATCTGGTGTCGATCATGACCAGTGGCGGCCCTTACGGGTCCAGCCGCGTGCTTTCCTATTACATGTACGAGCAAGCGTTGTCTGAGTACGGCTTCCGCATGGGCTACGGTGCGTCCATTGCTGTTGTCCTCTTTGCCATCATGATGGTGTTCATCACACTGTTCATTGTGCGTATGCTCAAAGACGAGAAGGGGGGCTACTAAGATGTTCCCAACTCCGATTGCACATGCATCCACGTCAGCTCGTGTCGCCTACAAAGTTGCACTGCCTGTCTCGCTCGTGGTTTGGTTGCTGCCGCTCATCGGTGTCATGATCACCTCCATTCGTCCAGGGTCAGATCTGGCAATGGGCAACTACTTCGGCATTCCATCCTCGTTTGAGTTTAGCAACTACCTAACGGTGTTTCAAAACACCCCCATGGGCTTGTTCATCCTGAACTCGTTCAGGGTCACAATCCCAACGGTGATCGGCGCCGTGGCTCTGTCTTGCCTGACGGGGTATGCGCTGTCGACCTACAAGTTCAAAGCCAATCTGTGGCTGTTTTTCATGTTCGTTGCAGGTAACTTTGTGCCCTTCCAGATCCTCATGGTTCCGGTTCGTGATCTCACTCTCAAAATGGGCCTGTATGATACCGCAACGGGTTTGGTATTATTCCACGTTGCCTTCCAAACTGGGTTCTGCACGCTCTTCATGCGCAACTTCATCAAGGCGCTGCCAAGCGAACTGATTGAGGCCGCCCGCGTTGAAGGTGTCTCGGAACTACGGATCTTTTGGTACGTGGTGCTTCCGCTCATGCGTCCAGCCATTGCAGCTTTGTCAGTGCTCATCTTCACCTTCATCTGGAACGATTTCTTCTGGGCGACTGTGCTGGTTCAAGGCACTCACGCAATGCCAGTCACCGGCGGCATCATCTCTCTCAACGGGCAATGGGTTGCCCAATGGCATCTGGTCTCCGCAGGCTCCGTTGTGGCGGCCATGCCACCTGTCATCATGTTCTTCCTCATGCAAAAGCACTTCATTGCCGGGCTAACGCTGGGAGCAACGAAGGGGTGAGGCAAATACACAAACCTTAAGCAGCCTGTTCCAATTCATAGGGACACTCTGCTTAGGGTTTTCACCAGTGTTGGAGGCATTGCGAAAAATGCCAAGGTGCCTCCAGCTAATAATAACCATAAAAGGAAACAGGGGGCATAAATGAACCAAGTGGTATCGACAAATAACGACCTCCGTCAGATCACATCTGCAAGCAGCTGGATTGCCGTTGACTGGGGAACATCCAGTCTGCGGGCATGGCTGATAGACGAAAACGGAACAACGCAAAACCACGCAAAAACCACGCAAGGGGCTGGTACGCTTCAACCCTCTGAGTTTGAAGGGGTTTTGCTGGATTTGGTCGGAGACTGGCTCCCGAGCAACGCAAACCCAACGCAAGTGTACATTTGCGGCATGGCTGGCAGCCGTCAGGGCTGGACCGAAGCTGAATATGTGCCTGTCCCAACCAAACTGACAGAACTGCACACGCAGCTTGTTGCGCCAAAAACAACCAATGCCCGTATCCAGCCGTTCATAGTGCCGGGACTCTGCCAAAAATCAGCGGAACACCCGGATGTTATGCGCGGTGAGGAAACACTCCTGCTCGGTATTCTGGACGAGTTATCAAACAAATCCGGCGTGTTTTGTCTGCCCGGTACTCACAGCAAGTGGGTGGAGATGGAAGAGGGGACAATTACCCGAACCTCCACTTTCCTCAGCGGCGAGTTATTCGCGTTGATCGCAAAGCAGTCCATCCTGCGTCACTCTCTGGATACAGAGGCAGAATTGGACAAGGATGTATTCCTGTCCACGCTGGATCAACTGAAAAATCAGGAAGCTACATTGCTCGGAAACCTGTTTGGATTGCGGGCCGGGCAATTGCTGAACGGCACCAGCACCCAAGCTGGAGCCTCACGCCTCTCTGGACTTATTATCGGAACAGAGCTGCTTGGTATGTTGGCTAAATGCGGGAACAACCCTCCCAAAGAGGTGCATCTGGTCGGAGGAAGTGTTCTGGCCGAAACTTACGCCCTCGCTCTCCAGCATCTGGGTATCAAACCAACTTTGCATGATGCAGATAAAGCTGCACTCAAAGGACTTTCCGTTGTTAGAAAAGGCGCACAAAATGACAACAATTAAAAAACCCGCCCCACGCAACCTTATGGCTATCCTCCGTGGCGTGAAACCAACTGAAATTCTGGATATCGTAGAAGCGCTTATAGATGCAGGCTTTTCCAAGATCGAAGTGCCTCTCAATTCACCGGATGCGCTCACATCTATCTCCATGGCGCAGGAAAAATTCGGCAACCTATCCGCCATCGGAGCGGGCACAGTTTTAACCGCAGAGGCGGTAAAGCAGGTTCGCGCTGCTGGCGGAACGTTCATCGTCTCTCCCAACTACGATGAAGATGTTATCCGCACCACAAAAGCAGAAGGCATGGCCTCCTACCCCGGAGTTCTTACCCCTTCTGAATGTTTTGCAGCGCTCAAAGCAGGTGCTGATGCACTCAAGATTTTCCCGGCGTTTCAGGTCGGCGTAAAAGGAATACAGGCACTGCGTGCAGTGCTGCCCAAAGAGATGCTCGTCTATGCAGTTGGCGGAGTTGGCCCGGCTGAGTTTGCCGAATATGTATCAGCTGGCTGTCAGGGTTTTGGAATGGCCAGCAACCTTTACAAACCGGGTTACACAGCCGCGCAAGTAGCTGAACGGGCAAAAGAAATGGTAGCTGCCTATGATGCTTTGCAGCTCGGAGCCAATGCATGAGTGAGCCCTATGTATTTGCGGATACACAGTGCAGTTTAGGGGAGGGGCCTCTCTGGGCCCCCTCCCACAACGCTTTGTTCTGGGTCGATATCAACAACAATATGGTGTTGAGAAAAGGGATAAACGGCGCACTCAAAACATGGCAGTTCGACGAACCTATTTCCGCGTTTGCCCAAATTCCTGAAACCGGCGATCTGATGTTATCCTCTGCAACGGGACTGTACCGCTGGTCTCCAGAAAAGCACACCAGAGAACTTATCCACCTTGTTGAGGACCAAAATCCGGTCACCCGCTCCAATGATGGCCGCACAGATCGCAGCGGTGGATTCTGGATTTCCTCCATGGGTCACAAAGCTGAAAAGGGCGCCGGTAGCCTTTACCGCTTCTTCAAAGGGGAATTAGCCAAGGTATCTGGGGATATCACAATCCCGAATTCCCTTTGTTTCTCGCCAGATGGCTCGGTTGCGTACTTTTCCGACACGGTGACATCCCAGATCATCAAATGGTCACTAAATGCACAAACTGGCTTGCCAGAAGGACCAGCAGAGATATTTGCCGATATCTCCGGGACAGGATTTGGCCCCGACGGTTCCGTAGTTGATGCTGAGGGATATCTCTGGAACGCTCAATGGGGCGGCTACAGAGTCGTACGCTATAAACCAGATGGTTCTATTGATCGAATTGTTGAGGTAGACGCAAGTCAACCATCTTGTCCTGCGTTTGGTGGGCCAGACTACAAGACGCTGTATATTACCACGGCTCGTGAAAACCTGAGTGAGGAACAATTGACAAAAGAACCTCTCTCTGGCGCTGTTTTCGCAGTCTCCATTGACACTCCCGGTCTCCCGGACCCCGAACTGCAAATGTGATCATATGAGCGAAAAGAAACACTTAGGTATCTGCTACTATCCAGAACACTGGCCACAGGAGATGTGGGCGCAAGATGCCAAAGAAATGGCTGAGCTGGGCATTACCTATGTGCGGATCGCTGAATTTGCATGGTCACGGATAGAGCCGGAACCCGGGTCGTTCAAGTGGGAGTGGCTGGACAAGGCAATTGAGACCCTCGCAAGTGTGGGCCTCAGGCTCATCCTGTGTACACCCACAGCAACCCCGCCGCGTTGGATGGTGGATAAACACCCGGACATGCTCGCCCTTGATGAGAATGGCAACCAACGCAAGTTCGGTTCTCGTCGTCATTATTGCTTCTCGCATGAAGGATACAGATGGGAATCTCGCCGGATTACAGAAATCCTCGCAGAGCGGTACGGTAATCACCCTGCTGTTGCAGGTTGGCAGACGGATAATGAGTACGGGTGTCATGATACCGTGCGTTCATGGTCCCAGTCGGCCCACAAAGGCTTTCAACTCTGGTTGGCGCAAAAGTACGGCACGATCAATGCGTTAAACGAAGCTTGGGGCAATGTGTTCTGGTCTATGGAATATAACAGCTTCGAACAGGTCGACCTGCCATATCTGACGGTGACCGAAAGTAATCCATCACATAGACTTGATTTCAAAAGATATTCCTCCGATCAGGTTGCCGAATTCAACAGTGAACAGGTCGATATTCTGCGCAAGCTGTCGCCCGGTCGTTCGATCATCCATAACTTCATGGGCAACACGTTTTCCTTTGACCATTACAAAGTTGGCGACCAACTCGATATTTCCAGCTGGGACTGTTATCCCCTTGGATTCCATAGCCAATACCAAATGGAAAACCCGCTCGGTACGCCTGAAGGATACTGGGAAGACTACTTCCAGCAAGGCGATCCAGATTATCAGGGCTTCCACCATGATCTCTACCGCCAAGCCGGTCATGGCCGCCTCTGGATCATGGAGCTGCAACCCGGCCCCGTGAATTGGGCACCGTATAACCCGATCCCGCTCAACGGTATGGTGCGCCTGTGGAGTTGGGAAGCTTTCGCCCATGGTGCTGAAACAACAAGCTATTTCCGCTGGAGACAGGCTCCATTCGCACAAGAGCAGATGCATGCAGGTCTCAAGCAGACCGATAATAAACCAGCTCAGGCCTTCGTTGAGGCAGCTCAAGTTGCTAAGGAAATCGAAGCACTTGGCCCGTTCACACCCTGCGAAGCACCGGTTGCTCTGGTTGTTGACTATGAAAGTCACTGGGCACACGAAACCCAGCAGCAAGGTCAGGACTTTAGCTATTTTCGATTGGTACTGGGATACTACCGCGCGCTGCGCCAGAAAGGCGTGGATGTAGAAATCATACGTCCAGCCTCTCAGGATCTATCCCCCTACAAGCTTGTCATTGTCCCCGCGCTCTACGCTTTGAGTGAAGACCTTTCCGAGAATCTCACTGCTTATGTTGAGTTCGGAGGTGTCGTCCTCGGTGGTCCACGATTGGGACAAAAAGACAAAAACTACCAGATCTCTCAGAAAACTCTACGCCTTCCTAGCCCGTTTGAAACACTGGAAGTTCTGCGTGTTGGCACCGGTCCTAAAGAGTTTGTCACCGTGGTTTGCGATATGGCAGATCAGGAGCGTGGCAAGGCTCATGTCTGGCAGGAAGAGATTATCACGAGCTTGCCGGTGTTGTTTGAAGATACAAATAAGCAGCCCGTCTTTATGGGCGAAAACAACATCTACTACGTTTCTGCCTGGGCTGATCCTGCATTGATGAATTCTATTCTGGATGAAGTGTTTAAGGCAGCAAAAATAGAGAAGGTAGAACTGCCCAATGGATTGCGGAGAAGCAAGACATCCATAGGCACATTCTATTATAACTACTCGAAAAATAAGTGGAATTTGAAAGCGCTTCGCTTAGCTGAAGCTGCTGAATTGGATGGATTGGAGCTGCCTCCAGCAGGGGTTGCTCTGGTTCGGGAAGGAATAGACGAGCTATGACTGAAGCTCCAAAGAAAAGACTACGCTCACAAGAGTGGTTTGACTCACCAGAAAACCCGGATATGACCGCGCTGTATTTGGAGCGCTATCTAAACTACGGCATCACGAAGGAAGAGCTTCAATCGGGTCGTCCAATCATCGGCATTGCACAGACTGGCTCTGACTTATCACCCTGCAACCGTCACCACCTTGTTTTGGCAGAGCGCGTCCGCGAAGGTATTCGCGAGATGGGTGGTATTTGCTTTGAATTTCCGGTGCATCCTATTCAGGAAACCGGCAAGCGCCCAACAGCTGCTCTGGACCGGAATCTGGCCTACTTGGGTCTGGTCGAGACGCTCTACGGTTATCCCCTCGATGGTGTTGTGCTTACCATCGGGTGTGACAAGACCACGCCAGCGCTGCTGATGGCCGCATCTACAGTCAACCTTCCAGCAATTTGCTTAACGGTCGGCCCAATGCTCAACGGCTACCACAAAGGCGAACGCGCCGGATCCGGTACCGTGATCTGGAAAGCGCGTAAGCTGCTGGCCGCTGGTGAAATTGACTACGATGAATTCATGGATATGGCTGCCGCCTCTGCTCCCTCAGTAGGCTACTGCAACACCATGGGCACCGCATCCACCATGAACTCCCTTGCCGAAGCTCTCGGCATGAGTCTTCCGGGCTGTGCATCTATTCCCGCTCCATACCGCGAGCGCGGCCAGATATCCTACGAGACGGGCAAGCGTATTGTGCAGATGGTGCATGAAGATCAGAAGCCATCTGACATTCTGACCCGTGAAGCCTTTGAAAATGCGATTGCAGTAAATTCAGCAATTGGTGGCTCAACCAACGCGCCCATTCACCTCAACGCAATTGCACGCCACATCGGTGTTGAGCTCAACAACGCTGATTGGCAAAGCCACGGTCACAAAATACCTTTGCTCGCAAATGTGCAGCCAGCTGGACTTTATTTGTCAGAGGAGTTCCACCGCGCAGGCGGTATTCCGGCCATTTTCTCAGAGCTTATGAAGCACGGTCATATCCATAAAGATATGATGACTGTCTCTGGAAAAACCATAGGCGAGAACTACGGCGACAGTCGTGTTGAAGATTACGATGTCATCTTCTCCTACGATAAGCCGATGATGAAAGATGCAGGTTTCCTCAACCTCACGGGCAATCTGTTCCGCTCCGCCATCATGAAAACCTCTGTAATCTCAAAGGAATTCAGAGCGCGTTACCTCTCCAATCCAGATGATCTAGAGGCATTCGAGGGCAAAGTCGTAGTGTTCGATGGCCCGGAAGAGTACCATAACAACATCAATAATGAAGAGTTGGGCATTGACGTAAACACGATCCTCGTCATCCGCGGAACTGGCCCTGTCGGCTATCCAGGTGGTGCTGAAGTTGTGAACATGCAGCCACCGGATGCTCTGGTGAAAGCTGGTATCGATGCCCTGCCTTGCATTGGTGATGGCCGTCAATCCGGGACTTCCGGCTCGCCGTCGATCCTCAACGCTTCTCCTGAAGCTGCTGTGATGGGTAGTTTGGCTCTACTGAGGAACGGTGATCGCGTTCGCCTCGACCTGAACAAAGGTGAAGCGAATTTGCTGATCTCCGATGAGGAGCTTGCTGTTCGTAAGGAAGAGCTTGCCGCAAAAGGCGGTTATGAGTTCCCCGGCCATCAGACACCATGGCAGGAAATTCAGCGCGGTCTCGTAGACCAGTTTGATGAAGGCATGGTGCTTAAACCAGCCGTTAAATACCAACGGATCGCCCAAAAGGGCTTGCCGCGTCACAGCCACTAACTGGCCCAAGCCTATGAATTAAAAAAGCCGCCTCAAATCCATGAGGCGGCTTTTTTCGTTTTTAAACGGAAGACTTAATCCTCGACAGCTGCCAACAGGCTTGCGTTGCCGCCAGCAGCCGTCGTGTCAATGCACAGGTGCCGCTCAAGCTGGTAGCGCTCTGGCTGGTTACGCTCAGTGATCAACTGCATCAGCGCACCGTTGCGGTCTGCCAATTCAGCTTTCATAAGCTTCAGATCGTGTTCTGTGTGGTTCGCTGCAACTGCATCAATGCCTTGCAGGTCGGTCAGTTCCCCCGCATTGAGCTGTCCCTCAATCGCAACAATCGGTGCGGAAAGAGGGCGCAGCTTAAGTGCCAGCTTCTCAGCATCTTCACCAATTGCGATCACACCATTGCCAGCAGCAAGCGCCAGAACCGCCTGATGTTGTAGGCTTTCCGCATCGGGGCCAAGGCAAAGCACTGTCCCGCGAGGGGCACCGTAAAGGCGATTGGATTCACCCGTTGGCCCGGGCATATCGTGCGCATGTTCAACCGCGAGCCTGTTGAGCAGACCCGTCTCGTTTACAAAAAGGGTCGCCAGCTCGGTAAACCGGCCAAAGTTTTCCGTCCATGTGCCAGTGCGTAATGCCCCATGCGCTTTGGAGATATCCTCGGCAGAAACAGACTTATCCAGCTTGACGCTCTCGGCAGAAGATGTGTCTGCAAGGCGGAAACGAGAAACGTAGTGAGGGCCACCCGCTTTTGGACCAGTGCCAGAAAGACCTTCACCACCAAATGGTTGAGAGCCAACAATCGCGCCAATCTGGTTGCGGTTTACATAAAGGTTGCCCACTTTCACGCGCTCAACAATATGCTGCACACGGCTATCAACGCGGGTGTGTAAGCCAAAGGTCAGGCCATATCCTTGCGCATTGATGGCATCGATGGTCTTGTCGATCTCATCTGCTTTGAAAGTCGCAATATGAAGCACTGGACCGAAGATCTCTTCCTCTAGTTCCTCGATCCCTTCCAGATGAATGAGGGTCGGACCAACAAAGTGCCCCTTTTGCGGAGCTTTCATCTGCTTAAGCACGCGGCCTTTTGCTGCCCATTTCTCACAATGCGCGGAAATCTTCGCTTGTGCCGCTGCATCAATAACCGGACCGACATCCGTGGAAAGGATCGCAGGGTTGCCAAGTTCCAACTCGTCCATCGCACCAAAAAGCATCTCTTTGAGATCTTCAAAGATGTCCTCCTGTACAAACAACATACGCAAGGCAGAACAACGCTGACCTGCGCTCTGGAAACTGGAGACGATCACATCCCGAACAGCCTGCTCTGGCAGAGCCGTAGAATCTACGATCATGGCATTGAGGCCACCGGTTTCAGCAATCAAAGGCGCAGATGGAGCAAGTGATTTCGCCATAGCACGGTTGATGTGCTGGGCCGTTGCGGTTGAACCGGTAAAGCAAACACCTGCAACCCGTGGATCAGAAGTCAGGGCCGCGCCAACGTCACCTCCACCTGGAAGCAGCTGAAGCGCTTCAACAGGGATGCCAGCTTTGTGCATCAAATGAGCTGCGAAAGTTGCGATCAACGGGGTTTGCGGAGCAGGCTTTGCGAGAACGGGATTGCCAGCCGCAAGAGCTGCAAAAATTTGTCCGGAGAAAATCGCAAGTGGGAAGTTCCAAGGCGAGATACAGGTGATAGGCCCGCGTGCTTCTGCCTTACCATCACGTTCTTCAAGGCGGATTGCCTCATTGGCGTAGTAGCGCGCAAAATCAACGGCTTCCCGTAGCTCGCCAATGGCATCCATATAGGTTTTGCCAGCTTCGCGGGTCAACAATGCGAAGATCTCAGCAGAGTTTTCTTCATAAAGATCAGCTGCTTTACGTAAGATGACAGCTCGGTCTTCCGGTGATTTGTCAGACCATTCCGCGCAGCCCTGATGTGCCGTTGTCAATGCAGCTTCAATCTGCTCAGGCGTTGCACTGGCAACATCGCCGACAACATCACGAAGATCAGCTGGGTTTTTTACTGGTTTTGCTTCACCGTTTTTCACCGATGCCGCAATGACAGGATGACCTTGCCATTTAGTTGCAGAATATTTTTCCAGATCAGCAACATAGTCTGCTTCTTGACGTGGATCACTCAGATCCCAACCCTTAGCATTCTTACGACCAGATCCATAAAGCGCAGGAGGAAGAGCAATCTTGCTATTGGCGATATCTTCGCCAAACTTTCCAAGGTGCGCCAGCGGATCCTGCGCGATAGCTGTCGGGCTAACGTTTGTATCGCGGATCTGGTGAACGAAGGAACTGTTCGCACCATTTTCCAGCAGGCGGCGGACCAGATAAGCCAGCAGATCTTTATGCGCCCCAACAGGAGCATAGATACGGCAGTTGGTGGCGTGCTTCTTCATGGCGCGTTCATGCAAGGCTTCGCCCATGCCGTGCAAACGTTGGAACTCGTAGGAATCCAGCGGCAGGTTCTTGGCAAGCTCAAGAACGCTGGCAACACTGTGTGCGTTATGGGTGGCAAACTGCGGGTAGATCCGGTCAGTCATGCCCAGCAGTTTTTCTGCGCAGGCAGTGTAGGAAATATCCGTAGAGACTTTACGTGTAAAGACAGGGTAGCCATCAATGCCAAGTGTCTGAGCGCGTTTGATTTCGCTGTCCCAATACGCGCCCTTTACAAGGCGAATCATGATCTTGCGATCATACTTCTCAGCAGTTGCATAAAGCCAGTCAATGACATGGATAGCACGTGGGCCAAAGGCCTGCACCACAACGCCAAATCCATCCCAACCTTCCGTGGAAGGATCGGCCAGCAGAGCTTCAATCACATCGAGAGACAGGTCCAGACGATCCGCTTCTTCCGCATCAATATTGAAACCCATATTGGAGGATTTCGCCAGCATGATCAGCGAGAGCGTGCGTGGAACCAACTCTTTCATCACCCGTTCGCGCTTGGCAAATTCATAGCGCGGATGCAAGGCGGAGAGCTTGACAGAAATACCGGGGTTCTGGCGAATGCTTGCGTGATTACAATTGCTGGAAAGCGCTGAAATAGCCTTAGAATAAGACAGGTGGTAGCGCTTTGCATCGGCATCCGTGCGAGCAGCCTCACCCAGCATGTCATAGGAATACGTAAAGCCGTTGCCTTCTTCGACACGAGCGTTGCGCATCGCTTCACGAATGGTGCGGCCAAGAACGAATTGGCGGCCCAGCTCTTTCATGGCTTGTGCAACAGCGGTCCGCACAACAGGCTCACCCATGCGCTTTACAACACCGCGAATGGTGCCAACAAGTCCGCGGTCATCTGGTGCGAGTACCTTACCAGTGAGCAGAAGAGCCCATGTTGACGCGTTGATGAGCGTTGAGGACGACTGACCCAAATGCTCGCCCCAGGCGCTCGGCGTAATCTTATCAGCAATCAGGGCATCAATGGTCTGGGCATCAGGCACACGCAGCAGAGCTTCAGCAAGACACATCAATGCGATGCCTTCCTGGGTTGAGAGACCATACTCGCCAAGGAAACTTTCCATGATGGTAGGGGAGGTGTTCGCGCGCAGATCTTCAATCAACTTAGCTGCGTTTTTCGAAGCACGGTCCCGTGCCGCCTCATCCATTTGCAACGAGCTGATCAGGTCCCGAACAACCTGATTTTCATCAGGAAAGTAATGATCTGTGATCGTCTTGCGGATTGTTTCCGGTGTAGCCTCTGATCCCATACCGTGCTCCCTACTAATAAATACCTATTTAGTTGAGTTGACCTTAGCAAAATGCCTATAGGGATGTTTCCTGTATTTTTTGATGGTGAAGACTATTCGACTTTGATACTGCATGAATGAAGAGAAAAACCGTAGAAAAGTAGGCTGCTATGGAGAAACTGGATGAGTTCGATCGCAAAATTCTGGAGAAACTGCAGAAAAACGGTCGCATAACAGTTACGGACCTTGCGAAAGAAGTTGGCCTATCCAAAACCCCCTGCCAAATCCGCATGAAAAAGCTTGAGGAAGCAGGGTACGTGCTGGGGTATCGGGCTGTGGTCGATCATGCCAAAATCGGGGCTGGACATATTGCGTTTGTGCAGGTGAAACTCAATGACACCCGGTCCAGATCACTTGAGGCATTCAACGCCGCTGCGCGTGCAATTTCGGAAATAGAAGAGTGCCACATGATCGCCAGCGGGTTTGATTATTTGCTTAAAGTACGAACCAAAGACATCGGCAGTTACCGAAAAGTGCTGGGTGAGAAGCTCTCGGAAATGCCGCATGTTGCTCAAACATCCACATTCGTATGCATGGAACCGGTTAAGGATCGTCCGCTTTAGTCAACCGCTCGCTGCATGTATTGAGCGCCGGGGCCATAGGTCCGCAACTTTTCTTTGAACGCGTCCTCATGGATCTCGCGAAAGCCTTGTGTCGTCCAAAACGCCAATGCGGAGGCCAGTGCAACAAGTGCAAAACGATTGATGTGAAGATTTCGCGCAATCTGACTCATATCCGCGAGAATAGCACGTGCCGCACCGATGCCTTGGGCGTCCGGCATCAAAGCAATGTCGTGAATGTAATAGACCTCAGCTTTTGTCGGCAATTCACCTAGCAAACTGGAAAGCGGCGGAATGCTGTGAGCTGCCCATGGGTGTGAGATGAAATAACCGACGATAACGTCATCGACTGACCTGCGCAGAATGCGGCTGCCCTCAGGAAACAGACGGATACGTTCACGAATGCTGGAAATGTCCTCGAGCAAATGCGGGTAGGTCGCCAGCATGATCTGCTCGACTACCGGTAAATCCGTTTCATTCATTAAGCTCCAGCGATGGTTTTTCATAATGTCTCTTGAGCGGTTATTCGTCAGTCTTCTTGTTCGTCATCAGGCAACACAATCCGGTCCGGTTTCTGATCCGGCATTGTCAACATACGCCACCCCATCACCGCAAACACCACGGTGAGGATTGGGCTTACAAGATTGAAGAAGGCAAACCCGGCAAAGGCAAGTGTTGGCACCCCCAACGTTGCGGCCATGTAAGCACCGCAGCTGTTCCATGGAATAAGAGCAGACGTAACCGTAGCACTATCCCCAACAGCACGGGAAAGCACCTCAGGCTGTAACTTGCGTTGGCGGAATGGTTTGCGGTACATCCGCCCCGGAATAACAATTGCGATGTACTGATCAGCGGCCAGTATGTTGGTCGCAATAGCTGTTGCAACAAGCGACAGAATGAGTGCGCCGGTGGATTTTGCCGCCTTTAGAATTGGGCCAATAATCCGGTCCAGAATGCCAGCCTTTTCAATCACCCCACCAAAGGCTAGGGCGGTCATAATCAACCAGATGGTTGTCAGCATGTTGCCCATACCACCACGGCTCAGCAAAGCATCGATGGATGGATCCCCTGTAACACTGACATAACCGTTGGACATGGCAATCCAAACGCCTTTGAGCATTTCCAGACCTGCAGGAAGAGCGGGAGAGGCTGCAAGGCCGATCACCTTGTCAGGTTCCATCACAACGGCATAAAGCCCACCTGCAAGCGCACCAAGAAAGATGGTTGTGAAGGGCGGATAGCGGACAATCGCCAAGAACAACACCAGTACCAATGGCAAGAAATTAAGTAAAGTGATGTCGTAGTGAACTTCAATAGCGCTCAACGTGCCTTGCGCCACAAAATCACCCGGTTCACCCAGCCACCAGAATATGATGAGCGCGATGCCCAGAGCCGGGATAGATGTCCATAGGTTTTCTTTGATGTGGGTGTAAAGGTTTGAACCAGCCGCCGCTGTTGCCAGATTGGTTGCGTCAGAAAGAGGGGAGGATTTGTCTCCAAAATACGCGCCAGAAAGAATGGCTCCCGCAGTTATTGCCGGGTCCAGTCCCATCTTCGCTGCGACGCCCATTAAACCGATACCGATAGTGCCTGCAACTGTCCAGGAACTGCCAATACTGAGGGAAACAAGAGCACAGATAATCGTAGCGGTGAAATAGAAATAGTTTGGGCTGAGCAGCTGAAGTCCATAGTAAACCATCGCCATGATGGTGCCGGACATAGCCCATGTCCCGATCAACGATCCCACAGCAAGTAATATGAAGATGGCATGTAAACCCGTGCTGACACTTTCCACCACTGCATGCTTCAATTCGTCGACATAAAACCCATGAAACTTGGCGACAAAGGCAGCGGTGAGAGCGCAAACCAGCAGCGCAATTTGGTTAGGGCCAGAAGATGCCTCATCCCCAAACAGGTAGTAGGAGGTTGCGAGCAGAAGAATGAGGGCAGCGACCGGAATAACCGCGCCAACCATAGTCATTTTTGCTGAATGAGGACTTGGCTCATTGGCCATATGTTTCCGTCCTTATGTCGGTTTTTAAGATCTCCAAGGGCGAAACTGGAGTGGAAACGTAGGTGCTAATCCTAAATCCGGGGAGTAGCGAATTAAGACCTCAGCCGATAAAAGCCGACTGAGGTTTGTGGCCTAATAAAAACGTGTCTCACCAGCATCCAGAGAAACTGAGGTTCCTCTTTGTCCACGAATGGCCTGTGGAACTTCGGAGAGTGTGCAGATGAGCGCTTTTTTTCCAGTTTGTCGGGCAAAAGTCTGTGCGGCTTCCACCTTGGGGCCCATAGATCCTGCGGCAAAGCCATAGGCATCGAGAGCATCTGGACTAGCAGATTTGATTGCACGTTGGTTGGGCGTGCCCCAGTCAAGGTAGACAGCGTCAGCATCTGTTGCCATCACGTAGGCTTCTGCCTCAATCTCCTTGGCCAAAAGCGCGGAGCACCGATCCTTGTCGATCACACATTCCACCCCAACGAGTTTTTTCTCCTCGTTGTACATGGTCGGGATGCCACCACCGCCTGCTGCAATGACCAACACATCATGATCCAGTAACCACTTGATGGGCCGGATCTCAAAGATGTGCTTAGGTTGCGGGCTAGGGACGACGCGGCGCCATTTATCACCATCTTCGCGGACGGACCAACCTTTGTCTTTGGCAAGTTTCTCCGCGTCTTCTTTGCTGTAAAGCGGGCCAATTGGTTTGGTGGGATCCTTAAAAGCAGGGTCGTTGGGATCAACCTCCACCTGTGTGAGGATGGTCGCAAATGATTTCTCATAGGGCAGGAGGTTACCGAGCTCTTGCTCAATCATATAACCAATCATGCCAACCGTCTCGGCGCCCAGCACGTCCAGCGGATAGGTTTCTACCTGATCATAGGCCGCGCCTTGCAAGGCCAACAGTCCAATCTGGGGGCCATTGCCGTGTGTGATAACCACCTCGTGGCCATCATCATAGAGGGGAGCCAGCGCTTCTGCCGCGATGCGTGCATTGTTGCGCTGGTTTTCGGCGGTCATTGCCTCGCCGCGACGAAGCAAAGCGTTTCCGCCTAGAGCGACGACAACGCGCATCACCGGCCTCCAATCGTTGCAACCATAATGGCCTTAATGGTGTGAAGGCGGTTTTCAGCCTGTTCGAAGGAAAGGTTACGGTCAGATTCAAACACGTCATCAGTCACTTCCATTTCGGAAATCCCGAATTTCTGGAAGACGTCTTCACCTACCTTGGTATCGCGGTTATGGAATGCAGGCAGACAGTGCATGAAATAGGTGTTGGCGTTACCAGTCCCTTCCATCAGCGTTTTGTTGACCTGATAATCCTTCAAAAGCTTGATGCGGGTTTCCCAGATATTTGCTGGTTCACCCATTGAGACCCAAACATCAGTATGAATAAAGTCAACGTCTTGCGTACCATGTGCAGGATCGTCGGTGATGGTGATACGGGCGCCGTAGCGTTTTGCGTTTGCTTCGGCAACTTTGACGATCAGGGGGTCTGGTTGCAATTCTTTTGGAGCAATGATCCGCACATCACAACCACACAAGGCGCCGAGCATCAACAAAGAGCTCCCCATGTTGTTGCGTGCATCCCCTATGTAAGCAAATGAGATGTCATGCAGGGGCTTTGCACAGTACTCAGTCATGGTCAGCAGGTCAGCAAGCATTTGGGTTGGGTGCCAGTCATCTGTGAGCCCGTTATAAACAGGAACGCCAGAATACTCGGCAAGCGTCTCAACGGCATTTTGGCCAGAGCCACGAAACTCGATAGCATCAAACATGCGCCCGAGAACCCGTGCCGTATCCTTCATGGATTCCTTGTGACCGACCTGAGAGCCTGACGGATCAAGATAGGTTACATGAGCACCCTGATCATGTGCAGCAACCTCAAAAGCACAGCGTGTCCGGGTGGATGTCTTCTCAAAAATCAGGCAGATGTTTTTGCCGGCAAGCGTTTGAGCTTCGGTACCGGAGTATTTGGCCCGTTTTAGATCACGCGCCAGATCCAGCATATAAAGCACTTCGCGCTGGCTGAAGTCTTTGAGCTTTAGGTAACTGCGACCTTTCAGATTAAAAGCCATTTTCTTAACTCTCTATCATTTGGATGTTATTGTTATTCAACGGAGTTTTGAAAGACTAAAAGTCCACTGCATCACGAACGATCGGACAGGTCATGCAATGACCTCCACCGCGACCGCGGCCAAGTTCCGAACCGTCAATGGCGATGACTTCCACGCCAGCACGTTGAAGCTTGGAGTTGGTATAAGTGTTACGGCGATAACCAACGACCACACCGGGTTCGATGCAAACAACGTTGTTGCCATCGTCCCATTGCTCGCGTTCCTGATCGTAGGCATTTCCGCCAGTTGTCACCACATTGAGCTTTTGTATGCCGAGCGCCTCTGCAACGACCTCGTAAAGATGGCCTTCATCCTGACGATAATCGACCGTATCCGGCTTCTCTCCGGGGCGAATGGAGAAGCAGATGATCTCATCACAAACACCAGTAAAGGCAGTTGCTTTATCGCGATCCAGTAGGGTGAAGACAGTATCGAGGTGCATGGCAGCGCGGCTCTTAGGCATCTGACAGGCGATGACGCGGCTTGCGGCATTATGCCGGAACAAGGCACGTGCAACTTGTCCAACGGCTTGCGGTGTTGTCCGTTCGCCCATCCCGATCAAAACAACACCATTGCCAATTGGCATTACATCGCCGCCTTCAACCGTCGACTCATGGTAGTTTTCATCTGGGTTGCCCCACCAGATGTTCACTCTGTTTTTGAAATGGGGATGGAATTTATAGATGGCAGTTGTGAGCAGTGTTTCATTCTGGCGTGCTGCCCAATACATCGGGTTTACTGTGACCCCGTTATAAATCCAGCAAGAGGTATCTCGCGTAAAAATCGTATTGGGTAAGGGGGGGAGGACAAAATCATTGGCGTCTAAATAACTGCCAAAGACACCGGTTGGTTTGAAGCCAAGCTCACATCTGGCAATTCCACCAATAAGGTGGTCAGAAAGAAATTTTTCGGGCTGTTCCATGAGCCACGCCCTGAGGTCTTCGGCCATACCATACCCCACACGGTGGTGCGTGATACGACGATCCAGAAGCCACTTTCTTGCTTCAAGATCCTCTAGCGTTTCTTTCAGGAGGTTGTGCATTTCAAGAACGTTTACACCGCGTTCTTCCATCCGCAGACAAAAGTCATAGTGGTGCTTTTGTGCTTCTCGAACCCATACGACATCATCAAATAATAGTTCCTGACAGTTGCCGGGTGTTAAACGCATATGCGCAAGCCCTGGCCGACAAACCATCACCTCCCTTAGCTTGCCAACCTCTGAATGAACACCAAAGTCAGTCATGTTTCAGACTCCATATTGCGAAGCTTGTTTTTGTTCAAAGGCGCGTTGAGTAGCCTCTGTTTTCTTCAGCCCTGTAGGGGCAATTCTGTCTGATCTCCATTGCTCTTTCTAAACACTGAGGGAAAGAGCAATGGAGATCAGGACAAAGAGAATGATCACCAAAGGAATGCAGAACCGGAGCCACTTATCGTAGGAAACACGCCCAATCGCCAAGCCACCCATCACAACCGCAAAGGTTGGGTTGAACAGGTTCAAAAGCCCGCTCGCAGATTGGAAGGCTGTGACCACGTACTCTGCACCAACATTGGAGAACCCAGCCAACGGCGCCATGATCGGCATGGAAAGCACGGCAAGACCGGAGGAGGATGGAACAAAGAAGGAAAGGACCAGTTCCAGCCAGAACATCACGTTGATGAAAGCAACCTTACCCAGCCCGCTGACAACTTGCTCGGACCAATAAAGCACGGTGTCGGTAATGGAACCGGCGTCCATCACAACCACGATACCGCGAGCTACCCCGATAATCAGCGCTACGCCTAAGAGGTCTCTGGCGCCATCCAGAAAATTATCGACGAACTCGTGTTCACCCGTTCGGGCGACGATACCAACAAGGATGGAAGCAGCAAGGAACAACGCCGCCATCTCACCCATCCACCATCCAAGGGCGGCCACACCGTAAATCAGCAAGCCAAAGGTGGTGACGAAGATCGCCATGATCCACCCGTGGTTGGCGGTGAAGTCGGGAATTACATCGGTTGAGACACCTTGGAGGAAATGTTTTTCATTCTTCTCCTTCATGTCAAAAACTAGAGAGGTGCTGTGATCTGCCTTCACTTTGGCTGCATAGCGCATCACCCAGAGAACGCAAAGGATCCAGCCAACAATGAGTATAAGGAAGCGTAAGCCAATACCGTCAGTAAACGGCACACCGGCAGCGTTAGAGGCAATAACTGTTGCGAACGGGTTGATGGTGGAGCCGAGCGTTCCTATGCCCGCTCCAAGCATGATCACCGCCACACCGGTGAGAGAGTCATACCCCGCTCGGATCATGACCGGGATGATGAGAGCGTAGAAGGCCAGGCTTTCCTCTGCCATCCCATAGATCGTCCCACCAGCGGCAAAGAAAGCCATGAGTATGGGGATCATGAGGTTCTCTCGCCCTTTCAGGCCGGACATAATCCGCGCAATACCGGCATCGATTGCACCGGTACGGGTAACGACCATCAAAAAACCACCAATGACAAGAACAAAGACGGCAACGTCAATCGCATTTGCTTCATAGGAGACTGGATCATAAAGGCCGGAGATCGGAGCCATAAAGATTTCAACCGGGCCTTGCGGATTTGGTTCTACCAGGTGGTAGGTGCCGGGCACGGGAACTTCTTTGTCGAGAGCCGGATTGATAACACGATCATATTTGCCTGCTGGCACAAACCAGGTCGCAATGGCTACAAGGATAATTAGACCAAAAAGAATAGTGAACGCAGTAGGAAATTTGAACTTCGACATTGGTGTTTTCCAACTAGTTGTTCTTGTCGAATTATTTCACAGTGGTTCTACCTATTGGTGAATTATTTCCCCCCGTCAACGTGAATTAAAATTTCTCAACCAAGTTCGTTTCCAAATGTTTACTTGGTTGAACTCTTCTATAATTTTGATATTATTTTAAATATTGAAATTTATCTGTAAGTGTATTGCAATTGGTCATGTTGTATTCTTGAGTAATTTCAGAATTACTTATATTTTGAAGAATAAGTGGAGCATGTAAGATAATATTAGTTATTGTCTCACCACCAAATACTTCTCAATGTGGGAGGAAATGTAAAACTAAACGAAGCTAAGAAGCGTGGTAACCAACTTCTCAGGATCATAGTACGGGACACTTTCCGGTGTTGTCAGATCACAACCGATCAACGAAATGCCCTGTGCTTCAAGCGCCGCCCAATCAAATTCCATAGCCTGCTGTTCATCTGCGATGACAAAGTTCAATAGTTTTTCCGTTGGAGTGTCTTGCCCTGCATCCACCCGCAAATGCTTCAGCAAAGCATCAATGCGCTCATTGTGGCTGAGACCAAACTGTTCTGGATCAGTGCCAAGGTTGGGAACATACACTTTAGGGTTGGGACTTTGCGCGATTGATCTGCCGACCCCTTTTGGCAGAAGGTTCGCAATCAGACTGCTATGAAAGCTGCCCGGCGGGTAACAAATCAAATCCGCGCTCTCAATAAGATGCCGCCTTTTGGGCGATATTTCGATCTCGACCGGATCCCCACCTGCAAGTGAACGTGTGAGATAGGTCCGCGCAATGGGGCTGCGAATTGGAGCGGTTTCCTTGCCGGTCATATTGTGTTGACCGACAATCACCTCGCCAGACTCCAGCTCAACGGCCAAATGCAAACGCGCATCAACCGTGGCAACCACTGTCCCAAGCGTGTTCACCAGTTTGGAAAATAGGAAGATGATCGGGTCGAGCTTTTGATTGTTGTTCAGGTATCCGCCAGCCAGAATAAGATTGCCAATGCTAGCGCCGCGAAGATCAAAATTCGAGGGCATCGCATCATGAAAAAACGCAAGCTGATTGCGGATCAAACCGCGCATAGGGTTGGACACCCGGGACATCAACTCACCATGCCCCTCCAGCATATCCACCAAGTCGCCTTGCAGGTCGTCCAGAGTGGCTGTGTTTGGAAAGCGATGCGTGAACAACCGATAGATCTCTGACTGGCCAAGCACGCTTTCATCCGCCAATGCAATCAGACGAGACCGTAAATCCCCAATCGCGGGCATACCAAACGCATGACGTAAAACGGCTGAGCTACCGCCACTGTCAAATGGCGTCATAAAGTGGATGGAGTTGTGTGTGTACTGCTTCAACGCCCGAGCGGTTGGGTTAAGCGCACTGCCACCACTAAAGAACAGCAAGGTCGGGCCAAGTTCAGGTAAACGTTTATAGCGGCTGACCCTGACGGGATCTGGCAAATTTAGTCCGCGAGAAACGTTGAGCTGCTGCATGATGAATATTGGCCCGTTTGAAATGAACTGAATCCCAACTGAAGGTTGGTGAGGTGTATTAAACGGATTTATCTGCGGAATGTCCAACAAGGTGTGTTCTCAAGCGCGCATCCACAAAGATCTCTTGATTTTACCCTAGGTATAGCGGGCTCTGGAATGTCTCTAAGAAATATCAAATGAATACTTCAGGTAGATATATCAGGATTCAGTAAAAATCATGTCAAATTCAATCTGAATATTGCGTCACCGTGAACCAGGTCTCCACAAAACAACACAACTACATTGAGTTCTTGTGGGTTTGATGGGTATTCCTGTTATCTGTGTTTGACTCAGAATAGTTCAGAGGATGTAAAACTCTGGAAAAACAACAATAGAGAGAAAAGCATGATTTCGCATGCCCAGCCCGTTTCACAGGGAAGAACGCCCGAAGCTTTTACATCCATCCCAAAAGCGTTTACGGAAACGGTCGCACGTCTGGCGGACAAACCTGCCTATTTGGTGCGTGGTGAAACAGGGTGGGAAGCAACCAGCTGGCGCGATTATAACCAACAGGTGCGCAGCGCTGCAAAGGCGCTTCTGGCTCTTGGAGTTAATCCAGGCGACGCTGTTTGTATCTTAAGCTACAACAGACCAGAATGGACCATCATGGACATTGCCGCCATGATGATCGGAGCTGTGCCAACCGGGATCTACTGGACTGCAGCTCCGCCGGAAATTAATTACATCCTGCGTCATTCACAGGGTCGCATATTGCTGGCTGAAACCAAAGCTCAGCTGCAGGGCATAGGCGAGCATGAAGAAAACATGCGCCACCTGCGTAAGATCATTCGTCTTGATGGCCGCGTGGAAAATCCGGATCAATACACGTGGTCGAGCTTTATGTCGCTGGGCGAGAACAGTCCGGGCCTTGATGCTGAGCTTGATCGTCGACTGAGCGAAATCACCGCCGCCGATATAGCGCTTCAGATTTATACGTCTGGCACAACGGGTCTGCCAAAGGCTGTTCAGATCAGCCATCGTGCCATTCGCGCAGAGTCTGATGCATTGAATTTGGCGTTCGATCCAACCCCAGCAGACCGTTACATCTCCTATTTGCCATTGGCACATATTGCAGAGCAGTGCGGCACCATCATTCAGGCCTGTGATACGGGGTATCCGGTTTACTACGCGACCTCCGTGACCAGTCTTGGAGAGCACCTGCCAGAGGTTCGCCCCACTGTCACCTTTGGTGTACCGCGGATTTTCGAGAAGATCTGGGAGAAGGTAGAGAAGCAACTCAGCAAAGAGAAGGGCTTCAAAGGCAAGCTGATCCAATGGTCATTATCTGTTAGCAAAGAATGGTACACCAACCACTTGGCGGGCAAGCGGGCCGGATTTGTTCTTGAGGCCAAGAAGACACTGGCCAACAAACTGGTGCTGAACAAGATCAAGCACAAGATCGGCCTCGACAAGATGCGCATGTTTGTCAGTGGCGGTGCACCTGTCTCCAGACGAGTTCTGGAAGCTTTCACCGGACTGGATATTGTTATTCGCGAGGTCTACGGACAATCGGAGAACTGCGGCGGGGCAACCATCAATATCATAGGAGCTACCCGTCTTGGTTCCGTAGGACGCCCTATGGATGGTGTGACCATCAAAATTGCAGCCGATGGCGAAATCCTGTGTAAGGCAGACACCAACTTCTCCGGATATGCGCATGATCCAGCCTCAACTGATGAGACGCTACAAGATGGGTGGCTCTACAGTGGTGATATTGGGTATTTGGATAAAGATGGGTACTTGTTCATTACAGGACGTAAAAAAGAGCTGATCATCACATCCGGTGGCAAAAACATCTCTCCTGCATTGCTGGAGCACGATTTGATGGAACTGCCACTGGTGGAATATGCTGTTGTAGCTGGCAACAACCAGACCTTCTTGAGTGCACTGCTTACCATTGATAGCGGGATGGCAAATCGGTTTGCTATTGAGAATGATCTTAAACCGGAAGATGTTCCGGCATCAGACCAGCTGCGCAAAGTACTTCAGGCAGGCATTAATAAAGTGAATGCGCGCCATTCCAGAGTTGAGCGTATTCGTAAGTTTGAAGTCTTACCAAATGGCTTTTCTATTCAAACGGGTGAACTTACACCGACATTGAAAATCAGAAGAGCCAAAGTGCTGAATAATCACGCAGATGCATTGGATTCTATCTACAAGCCTGACGATTAGGTCCTGCTATAAAAGCAAAACCCTCGGTCCAGAGGCATGGACCGAGGGTTCTGTGGTCGGGATATAGAAGACTGAGGAAGGCCTCAGTTACTTCTCATCAAGAAACCATTTTGCTGCATTTCTGTAGCAAATGTCCTTGATCATAGAACCAGTCAAATCATAGTCGGCTGGAATATGGCCGTTAGCCATCCATTCACCCACCATCTTGCAAAGTAAGCGGCGGAAGTATTCGTGACGTGGGAAGGATAGGAACGATCTGCTGTCAGTCAACATGCCGAGGAACTGAGACAGCAATCCCATCTGCGCCAACTGGGTCATCTGGCGCTCCATACCGTCCAGCTGATCGTTGTGCCACCAGCCTGTGCCAGCTTGAACTTTGCCCGCAATAGTACCGTCCTGGAAGTTCCCAGCTGTCGTCACAACCACTTCATTTTTAGTTGGATCGAGAGAGTACAGAACTGTTCTTGGGAGTTTTTTGTCCCTGTCCAACGTATCAAGGAATTGGTTAAGCGGAATGGCGAGCTCTCTGTCGTCAATGCCATCAACACCCACATCTGGGCCAAGAGCTTTAAACAGGCGTGTCCTGTTGTTGCGGGTCGCGCCAATATGCAGCTGCATCACCCAATTGCGTTTCGCATATTCCTGACCAAGGAACACCTGAACAGCAGATTGGAAGGCTGTAACATCATCAATTGAGAGCTCAGCGCCATCACGGCCACTGTTAAAAATGCGGTTCAATTCAGCTGAAGAAGGCACAGCGCAGAACAACATGCTGTCGAGGCCATGGTCAGCCGCATTACAGCCGTGAGCGTCAAAATGGTTTAGTCGAAGTGCAAGCGCTTCCAACAGTTTTTCGTAGCTGTTGATTGCGAAACCAGCCGCCTTGCTAAGCTTCTGCATGTAAGCGGGGAAAGTAGGTTTGTTGATCTTGAAGGCTGGGTCTGGACGGAAAGTTGGACGAACTACCATGTCGCAGGTGGCATCTTGAGCGATCATCTTGTGCCAACGCAGATCGTCACATGGATCATCCGTAGTGCCCAGCATTTTCACGTTCTGCATGCTAAGCAAACCGCGTGCAGAGAACTGTTTTTTTGCAAGTTTAGCGTTGCAGACATCCCAGACCGTATCAGCAGTTTTCGCGGAAAGTGTAACGCCTTCCAGCCCGAAGTACCGGTACATCTCAAGATGCGTCCAATGGTACAGCGGATTTCCAAGGAACTTAGGCATCACCTCCGCAAAGGCGTGGAATTTATCTTTAAAGCTGGTTTTTGTTCCTGTGATCAGGCTCTCGTCAACTCCAGCCCAACGCATTGCGCGCCACTTGTAGTGATCGCCGGCAAGCCATGTACTGCCGATGTCATCAAACTGATGGTTTTCGGCAATGACCTGCGGACACAGGTGGTTGTGGTAATCCACGATTGGCATGTCTGCTGCGTGCTCGTGATAGAGTTTTTGTGCGGCTTCTGTCTCTAACAGGAAGTTGGGTCCAAGAAATGGCTGCATCATTATTCTGCCCTACGTGTCGGGAGGGGCCATTAACGACCCTCTCCAATCTTTTTGCGTTTATCCGGCCAGGTGGGTCGAATAAGGTAATCTGCGTGCGGAACCTAACTTGCCAAGTCTGCAACGGCTTGGGCCGCACCTTTATCTGCCACTGCTGCATAGGCTTTGTGAACCGCCTGATTAAACTCATCATTACCAACAAGTTCAGATGGGAATACAGACTCCAGAGCGAGGAGTGTGTTCACATAGACTGTTCTGTCAGTTTTGTGGGATGCAACAATCTCCGCAAGCTGGTCTTTCATCGGGTCTGTTACCTCATAGCTTTCGCCATTACGGTTGGCCTGAATGTAATTCATCCAGCCACCAATGCCGAGCACCAGATGTCTGTAATCAGAACCATGCGCAATGTGGTACTTGACAGAATTCAACCAGCGCTGAGGCATCTTTTGCGTTCCATCAGAAGCAATCTGCCATGTGCGATGTTTCAGTTTGGAATTGGAGTACCGCTTAAGCAAAGAGTCCGCATAAGCCTCCAGATCCACATCATCTGGAACATCCAGTGTAGGCAGCTGTTCATCCACCATCAATTTGCGGGCTTCAGCAAAAAATACTGGATCAGCCGCGCAGTCAGCAATCGTTTCTTTACCAGCAAGGAAGCCTAGGTAGGCAAGGAAGGAGTGAGACCCATTGAGGGTTCTCAGCTTCATTTCCTCAAATGGTTCTACATCAGGAACGATCTGTGCGCCTGCGAGCTCCCATTTTGGGCGACCGGCTTTGAAGTTGTCTTCAATAACCCACTGGCGGAATGGCTCGCACACGATGCCATTGAGATCAATCTGCCCTCCAAGGCTCTCACGAATAAGGTCACGGGATTCATCGGTCAGGGCTGGAACAATGCGGTCTACCATCGTGGACGGGAAAGAGACGTTTTCTTCAATCCATGCGGCAAGCTCAGCATCAACCTTGGCGGCGAACTCACGCACCGCGATACCACACAAAACACCGTTGTTTGGCAGATTATCACAGGACATTACAGTGACTGGGCCATTGCCAAGCGCACGGCGTTTGGCAAGCCCAGCAACGATCAAGCCAATAGCTGTCTTTGGAGTGCTCGGCGATGCAAGGTCTTCCTTGATCCACCCGTTGTCTATATCCAACTGACCGTTTTTAACGCAGTAGCCCTTCTCGGTCACAGTCAGAGAGATGATCTTCAGCTGTTCCTCAGCCAATCCGTTGATGAGTACTTCTACACCATCGCGCGCGATATGCTGTGTTTCGCAAACAGCACCCAACAGACGTGTGTTGGTGCCTTCATCAGCCGTCTCAACCAGTGTGTAGAGATAATCGTTCTCAGCTAACTTATCGAACAGGTCAGAGGTGCCGAACAGCTCAACAACGCGCATACCCCAGTCACCGCCAGCCGCTGCCAGTGTTTCATGCAGGTGCATAGCCACATGAGCGCGGGCAAAAGCCCCAAACCCAATGTGGGCTATGCGTGGTTTAAGAGCCTTACGGTCATAAGGGGGCATTCCCACGTCACTTGGCAGGGTGTCCAGATCAAGTTTTTTGAATTCAAACGTCATAGGAGGAAGACCTTATTAAAGCTCGGTGAGTGCAAGAGTGAGGGTGCCATCAGACAGGCACTGGCCATTCACAGTCACATTGGAAGAAAGACCGTTCGGAGACTGTCCTTTGATGAAGATAGAGATATTGCGAGCCCCTGCGTCCAGCTCACCACAGCGAGAGAGGGAGAGGGTCTGCTCAACAGCATTGGCGGATAGCAGGAGATTCAACGTGCTGTGCTGCCCCTCTGACCATTTATGACTGATGCCGTCATCTTCAAAAACGATAAGGATACGGCTGCCGGGTCCTTGGAAAGGGAATACTGCCAGAGCGTTGAGATCACACTCACTCGTGTTCTTAGCAGTGGGATTGGCAAGTGGGATCACAGTGCCCGCACGTACGAACAGCGGCAGCCTCTCAAGAGGAGCATCAACAATGATGGTCTGGCCGCCCTTGTGATACACGCCTGTATCGAACTCATACCAGCCATCACCATTATCCGGCAGGTAAACTGTACGGGTCGTTGCGCCTTGCTCTACGACAGAAGCGACAAGTAAGTCTTTGCCGAGCAGATAGTCGTCTGTCTCAACATAGGTTCGCTCATCCCCTTCGTGATCAAGGAAGGTCGGACGTAGCAAAGGCTCGTCCTTCACATGCATATCGTGTAGCAGTGTGTAAAAGTAGGGCATCAGATATTGGCGCAGCTGCATGGCATTGCGAATAAGCGGCGTAACGTCTGGGTGCATCCAGGGCTCATTGACCGTAGCATCATCATTCCATGAGTGAATGGTGAAGCGGGGATGCATGACACCGTTCTGGACCCAACGCACAAACAGTTCTGGATCAGGTCGAGGCCCGGAGAACCCGCCAACATCATGCCCGACATTGTAGATACCGGACATGGAAAGTCCGAGGCCCATCCGGATGTTATATTTCAGGTTGTTCCAGTTGGTCCGATTGTCACCTGTCCATGTCTGCACATAACGCTGAAGACCCGGAGACCCGCTGCGGGAGATCAGATAGGGCCGCTCATCTGGTGCATGCTCAATCTGTGCTTCATAGGAGGTACGCATCATCAAAAGAGAGTGCAATGGGCGGATAAGACCAACTTCAATTTCTTCGCCAAAGCCTTTACAGCGTGCAGAAAAATCCCAGATCTCGTATTCGTTATTGTCATTCCATGTGGAACCAATACCGCGTTCAAGCAACTGCTCGGTGACGTTGGCTTTCCACCAGTTGACCGTGTCCATATTGGTGAAGTCGAGGTGCGATCCTTCATCATCCCAGTACAGTGAGCGCTCAGGCTGATCTGCTTCGCTGTCACGAATGAAGAGACCTTTTGCTTCCACATCCTTGTACATCGGATGGTCTTGCAACAGGCACGGTTTGATGTTGGCTGCCAAATGCACACCGGCATTCAAGAACTTTGAGGTCATCGCCTTAGGATCAGGACACTTGTCGTCGTTCCAGTTGAACACGTAGCGTTTGGACCCAATAGATGTATAGCCGGAGGAGAGCTGAAAGCTGTCGCAGGGAATAGCGTGCTCGTCAATCAGATCGATAAAGCCTTCCAGCTGCTCCTGCGCATTATCAGCGTCGGTGTAATACATGGTAGAACCGGAATATCCGAGGCTCCACTTTGGCGGGAAGATGTGTTTACCCGTCAGCCAAACCTGCGTTTTGGTAACATCCAGTAGGGAAGGGCCGAGAGTGAAGTAGTAGTCCAGATCACCATCTTCAGCGCGGTAAGAACGATGAGGGCGGTGATAGTTGTCGATCTCGTTACCCAGATCAAACCAGCAGTTTACAAGATTGTCATAGAACACGCCGTAAGAAATACCGGAGGCGGTGCGGGTCAATGTGAAGGGTAAGTGCTTGTAAAGTGGGTCGGTGGTCTCCGCATCATAACCCATGGCATCCAGGTTACGCATTTCGTAGCGGCGACCGTTACGCAGTAAATTGCCAGCCTTTTCACCAAGGCCGTAAATCCGGTCATCTGCTGGTTGGCTCAGAAAATGCGAGTTCTTATTGTCCTTCAAGCCAAGCATGTACGCACCTGTTGGGCGTTCGCTTGCTATCAGCTCATAAGAGCCGTCGTCCTTTTTCGCTTCCCAGATAATCTGAAGAGGCGTTTTGACGGAGACACGCAAAGCACGCGTCTCCAACACAAGTGTATCCTCCGTAAGCTCCTGTCTAAATTCTGGAAGCGAAAACCCTTCAACGGACAGACGAGGCCGTCCTTCAAAAGGCATAGCTGTTTCGCCAGGAGTGATGGACCATGTCCGCCCCTGACGAAACTCGCCATTCTTTCGCAACAAAACGCGGACAACTTTGTCCTCAAGGATGAACAGGGAGAGCAGATGCTTCTCATCGATCAGCAGGTCTACTTGGTTCTGTTCGGTCCTTATATGGGACCACTTACGGAGCGTTTTCATCGAACTTCAACCAGTTATTTGAGTGCTTTTATGGTTGTAAACGTGGAGATCCCTATCCGCCGTACCCAAGGATAAGACGTGGCAGGAACAAGCTGATTTCAGGAATGAACGTCACCAGCATCAGGATGGTGATCACCGCTGCATAGAATGGCAGCATTGGCTTAATCAGATCCTGAATTGCAACCTTACCAACAGAGCAACTGATGAACAGCGCACTTCCAACAGGTGGAGTGATGATGCCGATGCACAGGTTGTAGGTCATCATGATACCGAAGTGGACCGGATCCATACCTAACTCAGTTGCCACCGGCAAGAAGATCGGTGTGAAGATCAGCAGAGCTGGGGTCATGTCCATGAAGGTACCAATCACCAGCAAGCAGAGGTTGATCACCAGCATGATAATGAATGGGTTATCAGAGACGTTCGCTAACGCTTCGCCAATGGCATACGGAATGTCGGAAAAGGTCATCGCCCAGGACATGCCGATGGAACAGCCGATCAGCAACAGTACGATTGAGCTTGTGATGGCAGATTCCAGAATGACGGTCGGAAGCTCGGTGATTTTAACTTCGCGGTAAACGCCGATGGCAAGGATCAGTGTGTAAACCACAGCAACGGCAGAAGCTTCAGTCGCCGTAAACACACCACCAATAATGCCGCCCATGATGATGAAGACCAGCAGCAACGGCAAAAACGCGTCAGCAATCTTGAAAAGGATCTCTTTAAAACTTGGCAGTGGGATGAGTGGGTAGCCGCGTTTCGCTGCAATAATGCCCGCAACAAGCATCACGCTCAGACCCATCAAAATGCCTGGCAGATACCCAGCAACAAACAGGGTCGCAACAGAGGTGCCACCTGAGATCAGAGAGTAAACGATCAGCGTTGAAGAAGGGGGGATCAACATGCCGGTTGGACAAGAAGCTGCGTTCACCGCCGCTGAGAAAGCAGGGTCATAGCCCTCTTTGCGTTGCAACGGAGACATGATGCCACCAATCGCAGCGGCAGACGCCACAGCAGAGCCGGAGATTGAGCCAAACAACATGTTTGCGAGCACGTTCACGTGTGCCAGAGCGCCCGGTAAGCGTCCGCCCACGATTTTGGCAAGCTCAATGAGGCGCCTTGCAATGCCTCCCGAGTTCATAATGTTGCCAGCAAGAATGAAGAACGGGATAGCCAGCAGAGTAAAGCTGTCCAATCCACTTGCCATCTTCTGAGAGACAACAAAAATTGCCTGATCGAAAGAAATCAGGAAGGTGATGCTCGCAGTCGCAGCCAGTCCGATCGCGAACGAAATTGGCACACCAAAAGTTACCAATGCGCCGAAAACGCCGAAAAGAATGAGGCCGCTTTGAAGTTCACTGCTTAAAAAATCCATGTGACTATCTCTTATTTCGCAGCTGCATCGGCGTCTTCAGGCATTTGGTCATTAGGACCAGTGCCAGTGCCGTTGACGAGACCAAGGAAGAACTCCACGCAGTAAAACAGCATGATGGCCCCGGAGAATGGAATGGCAGCGTAGACGTATCCCATCGGGATACGCAGGGCCGGTGAGACTTGACCGTTTGCGAGGGTTTTGAGAACCAGCTGACCACCACCATAGAACATGACCAAGCCTGAGAAGAAGGCGATTGCCAGAACGATAAAGTAATCGGAGATCAGCTTGCGCTTGCCAACCAAAGAGCCGGTGAGAAGGTCAATTGCCAGATGGCGGCGCATTCCCAGCGTATAGGCTGCGCCAATAAGGCCAATCCACATGAACATGAAACGAGCAAGCTCGTCCGTAATTGTGCTTGGGGTGCCAAGGATATACCTTGAGAACACTTGCCAAACCACACACATCACGAGCACCACAAAAACCGACACGGTGACGGTCTTCAGGATCGTGTTAACAACTTTGGTCAGCGCTTGCATTTTATTTCCCTGTGTAAGTGAAGGGCGCGGGCACAGTATGGCGAGTGAATCGCTACTGGGCGACCAATTTATCCAAGGTAAGCCTCGGTATATATTGTATTTCTAGCGTAAATTCAGTTCGATATCCGTAGAATTACCAGTATCGCGTGAATCTATTCAAATATTCCATTTGATAAATAATTGCTGATTTTTGATTATTGGTCAACCAATATAATAAAATGGTTTGACAATGTCGCAGTTTTGTAGAAATGTGGGTGACGTGGAGAGAGGGTTTGGTTGATCTGCGCTCTTTCTGTCTCTGATTAATAGATGACTGCAATGGCTCACAGAGTTGCCTCGACACCCTTGGTGAACCTGCTTCCATCGGCCACTTAATTTGGAGAAGTATTTTAAAATAACAGGATTTTGAGGTAGCAAAAACGCATTCAACTATACATTTTATCCATATAAAGCAAATAGTTGATTTGGAAATAAATTTTGGAGTGAACCAACCTCGAACGAGGAAGGCCTCGCAATGCTAAGGTCTGTGGCTCGATTGATCTGAATGCGAATTTCAAATGCACAAGATAGACTTCAAAACCCTGTAAGCTCAAAGAGGTCAACCAACTTGGACGGAAGTCCTAACAAACATGAATTGGCGTTGGTCAAAGAGGTTCAGTGATGCTGGAGCGTATGGAAGGTGCTGACAACGGGTTGGCCTGTTTGCATGATGAGGACTACGATGTCCCCTTCAACAAGCAGAATCTGAACAGTGATACGTTGATATTCACCAGTGGTCGCACTGCTGAATCGCTGAATGGTGACTGGAATTTCTGCGTTGATTTGTTGGACACAGGCCTACGGCAAAAGTGGTTCAGCCTCAAACCGGAAACACCGGAAGGCAGAACAGAACCTTACGATTACGATCCCTACCTTGGCGAAACTGTGCCAGTTCCTTCGTGCTGGTCCATGCTCAAAGAAAAATGGTATTTCTTTGAAGGCAGCGCTTGGTACACCCGTCCAGTCGACTTGGATGAACTTCCAGCAGATGAGCGCTTATTCCTGCGTGTTGGTGCAGCACAATATGATTGTAAGGTGTTCCTCAACGGCGAGTTCCTCGGTAACCACTACGGCGGCTCTACACCTTTCAATGTGGAACTGACAGGACATGCGAAAACAGGCCGCAACTGGCTCATGTTATGCGTGAACAACACACGCACGCTTGACCGCGTTCCAATGCGTAATACGGATTGGTTCAATTACGGCGGTGTATATCGCAGTGTTGAACTGTATCGTACACCCAAAACATTCATCTCAGATTTCTTTGCTTATTTGGTGCCAGACGGCTCCTACGAAAAAATTGCGGTTGAGCTGCAAGTTGATGGTCCGATCACAACATCTGTATGTGTTGAGATCGAAGAGTTGGAGATCAAGGCTCAGGTCATTGTTGACGATGAGGGCAAGGGCAAGGTCATCATCTCAGCAAAGCCTGAGCTTTGGTCTCCTGAAAACCCGAAGCTTTATAATGCACGCGCTTCGTTAGGCGATGACCAGATCTCAGATAGGATTGGCTTCCGCCAGATCGAGCAAATCGGCACCGATGTTCTTCTCAATGGCAAACCGATCTTCATGCGTGGAATTTCGGTTCATGAGGACGATGAATTCACCGGCAAAGTGTTGCTCGATGAAGATCTCGCCCAACGGTTCAAACATGCCAAAGAGCTGAACTGCAACTTTATGCGCTTTGCTCATTACCCGCACGATGAACGCGCAGCAAAAATGGCTGATGAGCAAGGCGTCCTGTTGTGGGAAGAAATACCCGTCTACTGGGCAATTGATTTCAAGAACCCTGCGACCTTGAAGGATGCAAGCAATCAGCTGCGGGAGTTGATCAAGCGCGACAGAAACCGTGCCTCCGTGATCATCTGGTCTGTTGGAAATGAGAACCCGGATACTGATGAGCGCCTGTCGTTTATGAAGAGCCTCATTGATACAGCACATGAGATGGACCCGACCCGTCTCACCTCTGCTGCATGTCTCGTCAACCACGCCAAAAACCGCATTGAAGACCGCCTGATTCAGTACATCAATATCGTCGGTATCAATGAATACTATGGGTGGTATGAGGAAAATTTTGAGGATCTGATCGACTTCCTCGACAACTCGGATCCCGGCAAACCTGTGGTGATTTCAGAAACCGGCGCTGATGGCTACATCGGAGACGGCAAAATCGAAAAAGGCTTCTTCAGCGAAGATTATATGGCAGAGGTCTATCAAAAACAGATCGCTACATTACGTCAGCGCGAATTCGTAAAAGGGATCTCCCCATGGATCCTTTACGATTTCCGGGTGGAACGCCGCCAAAACATTTTCCAGCAAGGCTGGAACCGCAAAGGCTTAATCGCCTCAGATAAAAAAACAAAAAAAACCGCCTTCAAACTGCTCTCAGATTTTTATGCTGAGCTGAAAGCCAATAACTGAATCTGGATTGCGCTATGACCGTGGACACCAACAGAAGACGCTATCAGGATGTTGCAGAAGAGCTCGTCTGCGACCTTGCCAACGGAGCCTATGCAATAGGTGACCGCCTGCCAACGGAACGCAAGATCTCCGAGGATCTGGGTGTGAGCAGGTCATTGGTGCGCGATGCTATGATCATGCTGGAAGTGCAGGGCCTTGTCGATGTCCGAAAAGGTTCTGGAACTTATGTGGTGCGCCTTCCTGCTGGTGACGCACCTGAAGTTGCTCTGGAACAGGACATCGGGCCATTTGAGCTGCTGCAAGCGCGTCAGCTTTTGGAGAGCAATATTGCTGCATTCGCTGCAACCATGGCCACCAAAGCGGATATCGTACAAATGCGCGAAACGCTGAAACGGGAGCGGGAAGAGCTGGAGTCCGACACCAGCAATTATGTGGCTGATGAGGAATTTCACCGGCTTGTGGCTCAGGCCAGTCAGAACACTGTTCTGACTGAATCAGTCGAACACCTTTGGAACCTGCGCAAACGCTCACGCATGTGGGAGCAGTTGCATCATCGCATCTTCGACAGAGGCTACCAAGTCAAGTGGTTGGATGATCACCAGGCAATCCTGACAGCGCTGCAATGCCGGGATCCGCAAATGGCACGACAAGCCATGTGGCAGCACTTGGAAAATGTGCGCCAGACATTGTTGGAGTTGTCGGATGTCGATGATCCCTCATTTGATGCGTACCTGTTTGACACGGACCCACTGGCTGCTGTGGCCCATTCAAAGAAATAGTATTTGAATTTTTAAACAAGGGCTTCTGCCCCAAGAGTTAGAAAAGTAAAGAGCTAAACATGGAACAGACTTGGCGCTGGTATGGCCCTCACGACCCGGTTACCCTCAAAGATGTTCGTCAGGCAGGGGCAACGGGCATTGTTTCTGCACTGCATCACATCCCCAATGGAGACGTGTGGCCAGTTGACGAAATACAAAAGCGCAAAGCTGAAATTGAAGCAGCGGGCTTGGTATGGTCCGTTGTAGAAAGTATTCCGGTCCACGAACATATCAAAACCCGCTCTGGTGATTTTGAAAAGCACATTGAGACTTACAAGCAATCGATCCGTAATCTGGTTGCCTGTGGCATCACAAAAATCTGCTACAACTTCATGCCGATCCTGGATTGGACCCGCACAGATCTGGCGTATGAGCTGGAAACGGGTGCAACGTGCCTGCGTTTTGATGCAGATGTCTTCACAGCCTTTGACATCTTCATTCTGGAACGTCCAAACGCAAAAGCAGAATATTCTGCTGATGAACTTGCACGCGCAACTGCTGTGTTTGAAGGGATGAGTCAGGAAGATAAAGACGGTCTGGTCAAGACCATTCTTGCCGGCTTGCCGGGGTCAGAAGAATCCTACACTCCTGCAGACATTCGGGCGCACTTGGAGTGTTACGACGGTATTGATGCAGACAAACTGAGATCTCACCTTGCATTGTTCCTGCAGGAAGTCATCCCGGTTTGTGTGGAGGAAGGCGCTGTGATGGCAATCCATCCGGATGATCCACCGCGCCCACTGCTGGGTCTCCCACGCATTTGTTCTACGGAAGCTGATTACGAGTATATCTCAAAGGCAGTGGATGTACCGGAGAACGGTTTCACATTCTGCACTGGCTCTCTCGGTGTTCGTGCTGATAATGATCTTGTAGGTATCGTCAAACGCTACGCCGATCGCATCCATTTTGTACACCTTCGCGCAACCAAACGGGAAGAAAACCCGTCTTCTTTCCATGAAGCAGATCACTTGGTTGGTGACGTGGATATGGTCGGCGTAATTTCTGCGCTAGTGGATGAAGAAGAGCGCCGCAAAGCGGAAGGCTGGACAGATCTCATTCCGTTCCGTCCAGACCACGGCCATGCCATGTTGTCGGACTTGCAGATGAAATCCGCTCCCGGATACCCGGCAGTTGGTCGCCTGCGTGGCTTGGCAGAATTACGCGGTGTTGAAACCGCAGTACGCGCCCTCCGCAAAGCATCCTGACGTTCGTTTTTTCTTCACAAAACGTCTGCAGGGCCGAGATCTTTTCTCGGCCCTTTTTTGTGTCTGTTGAAATCACGTCGGATTTATTTGTGTAATATTATTACATAACATATACATTGCAGCTCTTTCTTGAATACACCTGCGGTCAGCAGAGGATTTCGGCGTGCAGCTAATTGAAATGGACGGAGTTGGGATTAAACGGCAAGGGCGCTGGTTAATTCAAAACATCTCGCTTAGCGTTAAATCTGGCGAGATTGTTACGCTTATCGGGCCAAATGGCGCTGGCAAAAGCACCACCGCAAAAACAGCTCTGGGTGTTTTGAAAGCCGATGCAGGCTCCATCAAACGCAAACCCAACCTCAAAGTTGGCTACGTTCCGCAAAAGCTCACCATTGACTGGACGATGCCGCTGACGGTCCGCCGGTTGATGAGCCTGACCGCCAAACCAACACAAGATGAAATTGCGCTTGTATTGGAGAAAACCGGTATCTCCGGGTTAGCCGGTTCCTATGTTCAGCAACTCTCTGGCGGTGAATATCAACGAGCTTTGCTCGCACGGGCGATCCTCCGCAAACCGGATTTGCTTGTGCTGGATGAACCGGTTCAGGGCGTGGATTATGCAGGTGAAATTGCACTCTACAATCTGATTCTAAAAATCCGGGATGAGCTTAATTGCGGCATTCTTCTCATCTCCCATGATCTTCATGTGGTGATGACGCAAACCGATACAGTGGTCTGCCTCAACGGCCACGTCTGTTGCAGCGGTGCGCCTGAACACGTGGCTGCTTCAACAGCCTACAAACAGCTATTCGGGGATACCGCAGCCGAGTCCCTTGCGATTTATCACCACCATCACGATCACAAACACCTTGCTGACGGAACAGTCATGCACACACACGACGATGATGGAGATTGCAGCACTCATGGATGATTTTATTGTACGCGCCATGCTTGCAGGGATCGGTCTGGCTCTGGTGAGTGGCCCGCTCGGGTGTTTTGTAGTCTGGCGGCGCATGGCTTACTTCGGCGACACTATGTCTCATTCAGCACTGCTCGGTGTAGCGCTGGCATTCCTGCTCAATATCAACCTGATGGTCGGCGTGATTGGTGTAACCGTAACCGTTTCCCTGTGTCTTCTCTTTCTGCAAAAACGCGGGTCACTCTCAACAGATGCCCTCTTGGGCTTGCTTTCACATTCTGCACTTGCGCTTGGAATGGTACTGATTGCCTTTATGGGGTCTGTGCGGTTTGATCTGCTGTCGCTTTTGTTTGGCGACATCCTCGCTGTTGGCACAGTCGACGTGATTGCCATTTATGTGTGCGCAGCGGTAATCCTTGTTCTGCTCTACCTGCTATGGCGCCCATTATTGGCATCCACCGTGAATAGAGAGCTGGCTGAAGCCGAAGGGCTCAACCCTGAACGAACTCAACTGATCTTCATGATCATGATGGCTGCAATCATCGCCATCGCAATGAAGATTGTCGGCGTTCTGTTGATTACAGCTCTCCTGATCATTCCGGCAGCCACAGCGCGCTGGTTTGCAAAGTCACCGGAGCAAATGGCGATTGCGTCCTCGCTGATTGGCGTTGCCAGTGTCGTGCTGGGCTTAGAGGGCTCATTGCAGTTTGACAGTGCCTCAGGTCCATCCATCGTGGTGGCTGGCATGTGTTTATTTCTGCTTTCACTGTTTGCATCCAGCCTCATAAGCAGGATATTGGGAACAGAGCGAAAGCAGTGAGGTGAAAGAATAAAACAATGGCAACCGCAGAATTGAAGCTAACGAAAAATCAGCGCCTTGTTCTGGATCTGCTGTGCGCCTCTGAAGCTCCTATGAGCGCATACTCTATTTTAGACCAGCTCCGCACAGAAGGACTGCGCGCGCCGTTGCAGGTCTACCGTGCGCTGGATAAACTCATTGGTTTGGGTGCTGTCCACCGGTTGGAGAGCATGAATGCCTTTGTGGCCTGCGCACATCCTGCCTGTCACTCGGTCGAGATGGTTGGCTTTGCCATCTGCGAATCCTGCGGCAAAGCGCTGGAATTTGCGGATACTGATGTCGCTGAATTTTTAAGCAGATGGGCCACCGCCAACGGATTTGTAGCTAAAAGCACATCCATCGAGATTAAGGGAACCTGCTCATCCTGCCAAAGCAACCCTGAATGCTGCTCAGGAGCTGAGGGAAAAACGACGGCGTAGATCAAATAGGCTCGGCACTTCACTCTCTGTGTGGCGCAGCTCCGCAGGCTCTATCAATTCTCGCGATATCCAGTTGGTCGTATAGAGCAGAGGCTTTTTCTCAGATTTTTTTGAGGCTTTCCCACCAAATCCGCTACCATCAACGAGCACCATATCGCTGGGTAGTTTTCGTCTCAGCTCCGAGAGGCTTGAGAACAACAAAGAGCGATCTTTGCTACACACCTGCAACCCTGTAGCGTGTTGAGCCAGCTTCACAAACATATCCGGGAAGGATTGTGTTCGCTCACTCACCACATAGCGCAGGAAGATGCAGGGGGAGTAATCCCCGAATAAGCTCTCAATGTCTCCGTCTGGGTCAATCTCGCTGATATTGCGAAACGGCACATACAGCGCGTTCTCATCATTATAAAAAGTTTCATGGCTGATGATGTTGAAGTGACCTTTATGCTTTGACGTGAAAGCCAGAGAGGAAGGCACATCAGAAGTCTCAAGCCCGTCTTCAATAACCCGCAAACCACCATTGTAAAGTGGGTCGCCATAAGCAAGAACCAACGCTCCGGATACACGCTGAAAAGCCAGATCAAACTCCCTGTCGGGGCAAGGGCCAATGCTCAGCAATAGATCGGAAGCAACAAGGATGCGCGTGGGGATCGGGCAAGTTCCGCCGTGATCGCTCCAAATGACCTCAAGGTCGCTTAAACTGGCAAAATCGCTTGGCTGCACAGTCTTCTAGTCCTCATGATGTTGAAAATCCGTCTTGGGTGCGGACAAATCAATAATGCGGATATAATGACGTAGCGGCAAGTGAGGGGAGCATGCAAATAGCTTATTTAAGAAAACAATGTGGTGCCTGTGGCACGTGCGCTACAACAAACTCAGTTGCTGGGTCTGAGTTTGCTGGAGCGCACTACACTAAAAAGGAGGATGCTCTGCGATAAGGGAACATCTTTCTCACCGCAGAGGAACAGCCGCTAAGGTTTAAGGGACTGTGATAAATGTTGGCTGTAACGATGTTGCAGGCGTTGTCGCTGCACCAGGGCCAGCAATCTTGTAGCCTGCAACACGGCGAGCGCTGGCTTTGCCGCGGTTCGCTTTGCGGTTGCCACCGCGATAATCCACGTTGATACCAAGATCATTGATCATGGCAACCAGCTGAGAGCGCGAATAGAAACCCAGTGTGCTCAGGAGTGCAGAAACGTGGTGTTTCACAGTTGCCTCTGAAATGCCAAGCTCATGCGCGATCTGCTTATTGAGCTTACCTTCTTTCAGATAAGTCAAAATGGTTGCCTGACGGCGTGTCAGATTGGCGAGGCCCTCGTAGAAGTCGACGCTAAATGCAGTCTGCGCTTCTTCAGGTTCGGCGCTTACCACAGCCGAGCCACCGGTCAGGATCGCTTTGAAGACTGAAAAATCCGTTGTTTTCGGAATGGCAGCACTGGCACCGCGTGTGATGAAGTACTCGGAAAGACCAGGATTATCCTGTTCCAATAGCATAACGAGACTGGAAATTTCATAGGTTTCCAGCAAGGCGGACGCGGTGCCAAGACCTGGCGCGCCTTTCATGCGTGGGTTCACGAGTACAATTGCGGAAGGGTGAAGTTCTACCCAAGTCTGCAGCTCAGAGTAACTTTTGGTCACAAGTACATTCACGCCATGGCACTCATTGGAGTAGATGCTCGCAAGTGCTCTGGAAAATGCCGGATGTGGATCACCAATAATAACGGTGTGCATGGAAACCTTCTCCCCTAGGGTTCCAACAGTTGTCTGACGCTCCCGATACATAATTTTTCCTCCTTAAACTATGCACTACGTGTTTCGTCGTATCTCTTGAAAAAAATACATGCATATGGTTTTTTTACAAGTGTTGTTGTGAGGGGCCATGGAAAATAATTTTCAAGATATCAGCGAAACGCGAAAAATAACTCAAGCAGAGAAGAGTGATCGCATGCGTAAGGAGATCCTTCTTGCCGCCATAAGCTGTTTGCATGAAATTGGCTATCACCGTGCATCTATTAAGAAAATCGCTGAAAGGACACGATTTTCTCAGGGTGCGCTGCAGCATCATTTTCCCACAAAAGAGGACTTGATGGTCTTTGTGCTGGAGAGATTGCTCGCCAAGTCCGTTCGTCTAACACTCGAATGGTTGAGCGAAATCCGTGAGGATAAAAGGAGAATTGCTGAGCTGACTATCAAATGGTGGACGAATCAAGCGAACTCTCCTGAGTATCTCACCATGATCGAAATTCTTGTTGCAGCGCGAACAGAAGAAGCGTTGCGCCGCCGCATCAAGCCAACCTTCGACAATTTCGCGAAAGTGACAGATGATAGAATTCTCGCTGTATTTGAGAGTGTCTTCATCAGTCAGGCAACGGCAAGAATGCTGATTACTGCGTCTCGTTGTTTGATGACGGGATTGGTCAGTGCGGATGGTTTGTTCATGAGTGAGCATGAAAAGCAGGCCTATATTGAGCAGTGGGCCGGCTTTATTCAGCAGCTGGTCGAGCAAAGTCCCCAAAAATAGATTAGACTTTAGTACGTTAAAACACCCGAGCTGGCGGCTCGGATGCTTGGGTTTATCTAGATCTGTCGATCCTGTTACATCAGCTGGCTGAGCTTCATTGCAATGCTCATGTCACCATCAATGGTGAACTTGCCCTGCATGAATGCAGCTGTTGGATCCAGATCGCCTGCAACCAGAGACTGAAGATCCTCGAAGGAAACACCAATGGTGCAGTCAACGTCTTTGTTGTCTGTGGAGATGGAGTTCCCATCAATCACCAGAACGCCATCTTCGCCACAGTCAAACTTAATTGAGTTTTCAAAATCGCTGGATTCCACGCGACCTTTCAGGTCATTTGCGACTGCTTCAATTCCCATATTTGTTCCCTCCATCTATGATATTACGGTGTTTGATAAATTCGGGCAGATGCCTAGAGTGTCCTACAAAGCTCACTAAGTATTACGCATCAGGCACCCGGTTAACGTAAGCGTAATCGAGCCATCACCAATTGTAAAGTCATCAGATTGCGCTTATTCGGGATACCACCTACTGCATAGGTTGGATCGTGAAAGCGGCTTCCCGAATTTGCTTCGAGATTTTCGGATAAGAATACACGTAAATTCAAGCTAACTGGTCAGTGATGGACTTTGTTTTCTCTATGATGACATCACCCGTGTGTTTTGTTGCAACAGGTTCGACCAAGACAATCCAGCATTCTTCCTGCGCGACCGGATTATGCATCCTACCTTTTGGTACCACGTGAAAGTCGCCAGTGTTGAGCGTGACAGCATCACCTTCATATTCAATAGTGACACTCCCTTTTACAACATAAAAGAGCTCATCTTCCTCATCGTGTTTATGCCAGGCCAGATCACCTTTGATTTTTGCAACTTTAACATACTGGTCATTCACTTGAGCCACGATTTTTGGCGACCAATAATCCGTAACTTGCTCAAACTCTGAATTAAAATTTCCAACCATACAAAACCTCATAATCTGAACAGGCCTCATATATGGGATGGAACAGCCGCACCGCAACACCATGCTGGCGTGTATCCGTTGACCTTTGAAAATGACCCGTTATAAGCGCCCCATGATTAGTCTATGCCCTCCTTTTATATACAGCCCTCCAATGGAACCTTTCCTTGAGGTCGTTCATCACGATGATGATCTGTTGGTTCTCAATAAGCCCAGTGGTCTGTTGAGTGTTCCGGGCCGTGTGGAGGCGCATAAGGACTGTCTGGAGACGCGTGCTCAATCCATTTATCCAACCGCAACCACCGTGCATCGGTTGGATATGGACACGTCCGGCCTTCTTGTTATGGCTATGAATAAAAATGCCCACCGTCACATGGGGCTTCAGTTTGAAAAACGTATGACTCGCAAAACCTATATCGCACGTATATGGGGCCATCCTGCAAACGATGCAGGTGAGGTTGATTTACCGTTGCGCTGCGATTGGCCAAATCGTCCAAAACAGATCGTAGATCACGAACTGGGTCGCTCCTCGCAAACCCATTGGGACGTGTTGGAGCGAGAAGAGAATACAACTCTGGTCAAACTGACACCGATCACAGGCCGGTCGCACCAATTACGCGTGCATATGCTGGAGCTGGGCTATCCCATCGTCGGCGACCGGTTCTATGCGGAAGGGGAGGCGCTGAATTTCGCGCCACGGCTGCACCTTCACGCGCAAGCCTTGGAAATACGTCATCCCAATGGGGGCGAGTACAACACATTCACGGCGGTCTGTCCGTTTATGAAACTCAGATAAGTACGACTCAGCATTGCAGGAATGAAATTTGTAAAAATGAGTCATGTTATCTACGCGTAATTACCATTAATCTTCCCCAAATATGTGAAATCCACAGGCCTTAGGTGAAACTACCAGTCTATTAAGCCAGTATCATTCTCCTCACAAAAATGAGTCAGGCAACTTGTCCTGTAATTTGACAGGCTCCCATCTTACTCTTTGAAAACGTTCGGATCTTCCTATCTAACTCTTTGATATTATATTTATATATCACGAGGAGTGGGGAGTGAAAATGTATGCAAGGCTATGCAATTAGCAGAAGCGTCCGGCGCAAGAACGAAATATGGGTTATGGAAATGACAAACCGATGGATTTGAAACGTTAGTTTTATGACATCCTATTCATATATCTCAGGTTTTTGACTTAAGTCACACGTCTAGACCGCAATATGACCCAATAATACTCTTGTCGAACGGAAGAGCGGTTTCCTCCCTTAAGCTGTTTTGTGACAAGTATCGATAATTTGTCACGTTTCTGCTTCGGATTTGCCTACGGAGAAGAGAATGCCTGTCACTAATCGCGAAGAATTAGACGCCCTTGTTGCCCGTGTTAAAAAAGCGCAACAAGTCTACGCTACATACACACAAGAGCAGGTAGACAAGATCTTCCGCGCGGCGGCTTTAGCTGCTGCGGATGCTCGCATCCCACTCTCCCGCATGGCGGTTGAAGAGACGGGTATGGGCGTGATGGAAGACAAGGTTATCAAAAACCAGTTTGCTTCCGAGTACATCTACAACAAATACAAAGACGAAAAGACCTGCGGTATCCTCGCAGAAGATGACACCTTTGGTACCATCACTATTGCAGAACCAATTGGCATCATCTGCGGCATTGTTCCAACAACCAACCCAACATCCACCGCTATTTTTAAAGCGTTGATTTCTTTGAAAACCCGTAACGGTATCATCTTCAGCCCGCACCCACGCGCAAAAATGGCAACCAACGAAGCTGCTCGTATCGTTCTGGAAGCCGCGGTCAAAGCTGGCGCACCAAAAGATATTATCGGCTGGGTTGACGTTCCAACCGTGGAACTCTCTAATGCTTTGATGAAACATGACGGGATCAACCTGATCCTCGCCACCGGTGGCCCGGGCATGGTGAAAGCTGCTTACTCCTCCGGTAAGCCAGCAATTGGTGTGGGCGCAGGTAACACCCCTGTTGTGGTTGATGAGTTCGCAGACGTGAAGCGCCTTGTTGCTTCTGTTCTCATGTCCAAAACATTCGACAACGGCGTGATCTGTGCATCTGAGCAGTCTGTTATCGTTGTAGAAGAAATCTACGAGCAGGTTAAAGAACGCTTCTCCAGCCACCAGGGCTACATCCTGAAAGGCAAGGAGCTGCAGGCTGTTAAAGATATTCTGCTAAAAAACGGCGGCCTCAACGCTGCAATCGTAGGTCAGCCAGCACCAAAAATCGCTGAAATGGCAGGCATAAAGGTTCCAGCAGGCACCAAAATCCTGATCGGCGAAGTCACAGAAGCCAGTGAAGCTGAGCCATTCGCGCACGAAAAGCTGTCTCCAACACTGGCAATGTACAAAGCAAAGAGCTTTGAAGATGCATGCGGTATTGCCGAAAAACTCGTCACCATGGGCGGCATCGGTCACACCTCAGTGTACTACACTGATCAGGACCGTTGTGCAGACCGTGTGAAAGAATTCGGCCGTCGTATGAAGACTGCCCGTATTCTCATCAACTCCCCAGCCTCCCATGGCGGTATTGGTGATCTTTACAACTTCTCTCTCGCACCATCCCTCACATTGGGTTGTGGGTCTTGGGGTGGTAACTCCATCAGTGAGAACGTTGGTCCAAAGCACCTGATCAACAAAAAGACCGTTGCTAAGCGAGCAGAAAACATGCTGTGGCACAAACTACCTGAATCCATTTACTTCCGCCGTGGTTGTCTGCCAATCGCTCTTGGCGATCTTGAAGGCAAAAAACGCGCTCTGATCGTAACCGATGGCTTCCTGTTCAAAAATGGCTACGCTGATGAGACTGTTCGTGTTCTCAAAAGCATGGGCATGGAAACAGTTGTTTTCTATGAAGTTGAAGCTGATCCAACTCTGTCCATCGTCCGCAAGGGTGCTGAACTTTGTAAAGCCTTCAAACCAGACGTGATTATCGCAATCGGCGGTGGCTCACCTATGGATGCTGCAAAGATCATGTGGGTTCTCTATGAGCATCCAGAAGTTGACTTTGCTGATCTTGCACTACGCTTCATGGATATCCGCAAACGCATCTACAAATTCCCGAAAATGGGCGGGAAAGCCATGATGGTTGCGATTCCAACCACCTCTGGTACCGGTTCTGAAGTAACCCCGTTTGCAGTGGTTACCGATGATGAAACCGGCATGAAGTACCCAATTGCCGATTACCAGCTGACACCAAACATGGCGATCGTTGATGCGAACCTTGTCATGAACATGCCTAAGTCTTTGACAGCGTTTGGCGGCATTGACGCCATCACTCACGCAACAGAAGCTTATGTCTCTGTTCTGGCAAACGAGTACTCAGATGGTCAGGCACTTCAGGCTCTCAAACTCCTTAAAGGGAACCTTGTAGAATCCTACGAAATGGGTGCCGCATCTCCGAACGCTCGTGAGAAGGTTCACAACGGTGCCACCATTGCAGGTATCGCATTTGCGAACGCCTTCCTCGGGGTCTGTCACTCCATTGCCCATAAAATTGGTGCAGCGTTCCACGTTCCACACGGTCTGGCAAATGCCATGCTGATCTGTAACGTGATCCGCTACAACTCCAATGATAACCCAACCAAGCAGACTGCATTCTCTCAGTACGCTCGCCCACAAGCGAAATGTCGTTACGGTGAAATTGCAGAACATCTTGGCCTTGTTGCAGCTGGCGACAGCCGTGATGTAAAGGTTGAGAAGTTGGTTGAGTGGATTGAAAGCATCAAGACTGCTCTCGATATTCCGGAAGGCTTCAAAGACCTCGGTATCTCCGAGGAGCAGTTCATGTCAAAAATCGACGAAGTTGCAGTGGAAGCATTTGATGACCAGTGCACCGGCGCAAACCCACGCTACCCGCTGATTGACGAAATCAAACAGCTCCTTCTCGATGGCTACTACGGTCGCGTTTATGTAGAGGGCCGCGCGGAGGATGTTGTAGATCTTGCGCAGGAAAAAGCGAAAAAGGTGAACAAAGCGAAAGCTTAAGCCTCAACGCAATCCTGCAAGCTTAGCATTGCGGCTCGAAAAGAAAGGCCCGGGGAAACCTGGGCCTTTTTGTATGAGATAAGTGCAAGGTATGTATCGTGCACAAATTTAACTTAGAGTTAGGTCGATACATTAAGGCATCAACAAAATTTTACTGAGATGTCGGTTAAGTCGGACGATTAATCTGATTCTGAATTATGTAACCATCAAGATAAATTTTTATTTCTACAGCCTGAAGTTAGTCGTTGATACAACCTCTCATTCAGATAATCATGAAACCAATACTCTTAAGTTCAATTGTTACTCTACTGGACAATATATTTTCAGGTGTACTGTATGATAAATCGTTTATTTTCAATTATAATCTCATTTTTGCTGCTCTTAGGAGCGCACACCTCGTTAGCCTCTGCCACAGAAGTTGCTTACGCCAAACAAGGCGGGTGGCAAATCACTACGGTCAAAGATCGAGGGCAGTTCAGTTATTGTGCGGCAGACACAGATAACAGCAGTGTCAGTCTGCGGATTGCGACTGATGGGCAGAACTGGCAAATCGGGGCACCCTTTTATGAGCAGGGACCCGTTATGGGGGACATTGGATTCTACCAGCTCAATGAAGTGTTGCAATTCAACACTGATGGGGACGGCTGGGCGAGTGCAGCTATACCCGCCGGTTTTCTCAATTCTTTACGGGTTGAACGCCAGTTTATGATGCAGTTAGATCGTGGTGTACAAGTTTGGTCGTTGAAAGGATCCTCTGCCGCCATCGGAAAGGCAATGGAGTGTGCAGCAAATCGTGGCGCAAAACCTAAGCAGAAAGCAAACCGCCAACCCAAAGATTTAAGTGAGCGCAATTACGGGACTGTCCGTGGCTGGACAGTACGCACGGGCTACGATGATAGAGGAACACCCTATTGTTCAGCGGAGGTGCGACGCAAAAACGGAACGCTGCGGATCATGTCCAACGGGAGCGAATGGCTGCTGGGAGTTCCCTATACTGGCAACGGGACGAAAAATGGCGGAATTATTCTGGATGGTCAAGGAGATGGTGCGGAGTTCTTTTCCAACGGCAGTGGATGGGCAGCCACCCAGGTTGCACCAGAATTTATTGAAGATATTGCCAAGGGTCGCAAACTTACAATTGAGCATGGCAGAGCCTCTCATGTCGTTCGACTGAAGGGATCCGCAGCTGCTCTGCTCAAGATCAAGGAGTGTTTGCAAACAGGCGGTCAGCCCCCGGTTGGACAAGCCCATATGCCCAAACCACAAATTCAATCGCAAACACCATCTCTCGCCTTTTCCGGTTCATGGGTTTGGAACAACGCCACAACCAAAATGCAGCAACCCGGAAACGTATCTAAGCTGGAGATGTTTGAGAACAACAGATTCAGGTACTGCTACAATTCAGATTGCAGATTGGTTACGGGGGACTACGGCCCGGATGACAGTATGAGTTTTTCATCGGACGGGACAAACTATTTCGAGTTTATGTTCCCAGAGCCGGGTGTGGCGGAAGGCCGATATTGGCTTAGTTTTAATGGTCCCGCCAGAGCTCCAGATGCAACAATAACAATGTATGCGCCCTGATAGTACAAACAATAACCCGGAGTTTTCTCCGGGTTATTCGTGCCTGCGAATAATTATTAAGTTCTCGTCACGGGTAACTCAGCTTGCTGAAACTCTCGCAGAAGTTCCTGTGCCAATTGGTTTCGTTTGCCAAGGGTATGTACACAAGCCCGCTAAACCTCCTTGGTCGTCAGCGGTGTACAGAATAACAGCGAACCGAACGTTCGAGTGAACCTCAACCTTTTCGATAATAGTCCGGCTTTCATTTGCTTTTGTTCGTGGAGGATGATGGGCTCTAGGCCTACACTCCGACTAAATGTCGCTCCTTGCATCTGAATGTCTCCTCACACTCTCCATCACATCCGCCAAAACCTCGTAAACCTCCGGCTCAATCATCTGACTTACGTTGAAACGCATGTATTGGCTCATGGATTGAGAGGGGCTGAAGACGTTGCCCGGTGCGAGAACCATGTTCCGCTTCAAGGCTGCACGGGCAACATCTGCTGAATCTACTAGATCAGGGAGAGTGCACCACAGATAGAACCCGCCGCGCGGGGTCAGCCATGGTTGAATGCCGAGATGTGAAAGCTGAGCGGTCGCGTCTTGCATCACTCGTGAGAGACGTCGGTGCAAGGTTTCCCTATGCTTGCGATAACTGCCAGAGCTCAGCACTGAATACAGCAGTTCCACCGTCAAAGGGCTGGGCCCGCCAAAGTTCGTTGCCAATTGAAGGTCTATGAGCGCTTCCACCCAATCTGGACGCGCAGCAATATAACCGCAACGCGTTGAGGCAGAGAGTGTCTTGGAAAAACTACTAATGCGAATAACGCGGTCCAGACCATCCAGCACCGCCAGACGAGGAGAAGGCTCCGGTTCAAACCCCGCGAAAGTGTCATCTTCCACAATAACCAGATCATGCGCCGCCGCAGCCTTTAATACCTGATGTGCAATCTGCGGCGAGAGGGAAGCCCCTGTTGGATTGTGGATCGCAGTGTTGGTGATATAGAGCCGTGGTTTGTGTTCCTTCAATGCATCAACAAAACGCACCATATCCGGGCCAGCAGGCGTGTAAGGCACACCAATGACCTGAACTTCATGAGCCCTCAACAACGCCTGAAAGTTGAAATAACATGGGTCATCCAGAAGAACCACATCTCCCGGACGAAGAAGAAATCGACAAATCAAGTCAATGGCTTGCGTGCCAGAGGATGTAAGTAGAATCTGATCAAGGTCTACATCCAAACCTTCACCGGCAAACTGTTGGAAAAGGAGCCGGCGGAGATTATAGGCACCGCGTGTGCTGCCGTATTCTGTAAGCACCGCATCCTCTGCACGCGCAAGGCTTCGGATCGCTTTGCGAAGCGCGGTGTTCGGCATCCAGTCGGAGGGAAGCCAGCCGCAGCCGGGCTTCAACATAGCAGGGCTTGCGTCCAAAGATTGGCGAGAAACCCAAAACGGATCAATAGCCTGATCAAGCTGCGGGGCAATTTCAGTCAGTTTGAGAGGGGCAGTATTTCCCGAGACAAAAAAGCCGGAACCGGGACGAGACCGAATAACACCTTCTGCCACCAGCCTGTCATAGGCATCCGTAATTGTGGAAGGGGAAACACCCATCGTAACCGCGAAGCTGCGTATGCTGGGCAACCTCTCTCCCGGCGAAAGCGCACGGCTCGCTATTCTGTTTTGGATTGCATCCATAACGTCGCTTGTACGTGTGCCTGCCATCTACATCTTTCCAAGTGTACTGTTTAATGTACCCATACAGTTTGGTGTAATTGTATTGTTCTGTATCTGTTTTGGCCAGCCTTATCTCGCTATGACCAATCCTCAATTAAAGAGGTGTGAAATGCAAAGAACAACAACAGGATGGGGCAGCGGTCTGCTGGGTGTGCTTATTTTCAGTGGTTCACTACCGGCAACCCGCACAGCTGTGAGTGGATTCGATCCTCTTTTCCTCACCTCAGCCCGCGCGGCTATTGCTGCTCTTTTGGGAGCTACACTTCTCATCGTGCTCAGGCAAAAACTGCCAGCCCGAGGCGATCTGGCATCACTGGCCATTATCGCGCTAGGTGTGGTTGTGGGGTTTCCATTGCTAACAGCACTGGCGCTTCAACACATCACCGCCGCCCATTCCACCGTCTTCATAGGCCTCTTGCCATTATCAACCGCAGTCTTTGGCGTACTCCGTGGAGGAGAGCGTCCTAAACCTGCCTTCTGGTTGTTTTCCTGTGTTGGCGGCGTGCTGGTGGCAGGTTTTGCTTTGAGCAATGGCGGCGGGGCTTCAATGCAAGGCAATCTGCTCATGGTTGCCGCGATCATACTTTGCGGCCTTGCTTATGCCGAAGGAGCCGTGCTTTCCCGCCGGCTAGGGGGCTGGCAGGTGATTTCGTGGGCTCTGGTATTGGCTCTGCCTGTTATGTCGGTGCTTACTCTGTTACAGATGCCACAAGATTGGTCAGGCATCAGCCCGCAGGCATGGTTTGCTCTGGGGTATGTCTCTACCTTCAGCATGCTGATCGGGTTCGTGTTTTGGTATCATGGCCTGGCCCATGGCGGCATTGCGAGCGTAGGCCAACTGCAATTGTTGCAACCGTTTTTCGGTTTGGTGCTGGCTGGATTGCTTTTGGGGGAAACCGTGGCGCTTTCTATGATCGCTGTGACAGTTCTCGTCGTCTGCTGCGTCGCAGGTGCAAAGCGGTTCGCTTAAAATGCGGGCCTCCAATAACGAGGCCCGCCAACATTCAAATACCTAAACCCGCCGCAACAACTGCACAACGGTGGAACCCGGCTCGCGTAGAGGCGAGGTACACACAGACAGCACACGGCCCGCACACGGCGCTTTGTAGGTCGCAACCACATCGCCAAAAGCGTTGGAAAGAGTGGCAACGTCCTGCCCCTCAACAACATCTTCATTGAGCTTTACCAGCACCCGTGCAAACCCACCTTGGTCTGCACGAATGGATACGTCGTCATTGCCAACAAAGCTCTCGATACCCAGCAGATCAACCTTACCCTTGATCATGCCGTAGTCGATCATGGTGTTGAGCACGCCCTGCACCCCACGGCGCGTCATATCAGGGTCAAAAATGTTCGCGCAGCCCAGCTCAACGGTGAGGGATGGAATACCGGCCATAACCAACTCTGTTTCTACAGAACCATCAATGCCGTCATCCTCTTGGATCTGGTCTGCTGGCTGCAATGCCGCCAGTCGGCAGACATCAGCACTGCGGAAATCGGCAAACAGAAAATACGGAAAGGCTGATCCGGTAGAATCCGTGTGCAGGTCCAAAAAGAGGTCCGCGTTACCCATGTAAAGATTGTGCCACAACGCATAGGCAAACCGGCTGCCCGCGTTGGAGCTGTTCGCATCTCCCGGCATCATCCGGTTGAGGTTGGTCAGCGTCTGGGTTTCTGTCTGCGCCGGATAATACCGCGACGCCAGCTGCATACCGGGCGGGTTTGCACCGGGGACGAGCACAACAGTACCCTTCAGATTGACTGGGTCCAGATGCGGCAAAACCTGATGGATCACATCCACGCCTTGCACTTCATCTCCATGCAAGGTGGACTGCAAAAACAACTTTGTCCCGTCGTCCTGCCCCTTCACCACGATCACAGGGATGCGGTGATAGTTGCCCAGAGAATCCGTTGTGGCTTTAAAGAAGAAACGGTGCGTTCCAGCAGAAAGCTCATCCACGCTGAGCTTCTCGATAACGGGTACACCATCAATAATATCGGAAGTTATTTTCATGCCAGACATCTAAGGGGCGAACTCTCCAAAATGCAAGGAAGCACCCTTAGAACCTTGTGATGAGATCAACCTTTTCTAAGCAGTTTCATATTGCGACTCGCTCGATAATAAACGTACACACCCGTATACGAATAAAGGGGTAGGGCGTGACGACAGCACATAAAACAGCATTTTCTGGCTTGCAGGAGATCTATGATCTGGCAAGGCCGCGTTACCCGAAGAAAGCTCTGGATCATATTTGCGGTCTGCTGCCTCAGTCGGCAGGGGTGGAGAAGAAACACTTGTTGGATGTCGGCTGCGGCACGGGCATTCTCACCCGTCAGCTACGGGATGCCTGTCGCGATTTCAAAATCACCGGCTGTGATTTGAATGAAGACATGATCTCCCAGGCCCGCGCCAGCGATAAAAAGGGCCGTACCAACGCTGAAACCGGTGCAATAGAATGGCACATCTCCCCAGCTGAAACCTTACCGTTTGCGTCAGACAGCATCAACCTGATCACCGTTGCTCAGGCCGCGCAGTGGTTTGTCCGTCCTCAGTTTTATACCGAAGCGCAGCGCCTTTTGAACCCCACTTCCGGCAGGCTCGTCATCCTTGAGAACAACCGCAATCTGGAAGCCAGCGCGTTTATGGAGGATTACGAGGCCCTCATTGAGACACATAACCCAACATATTCCCGCAATTATCGCGGGTTTGATTATGCGGGCGAAATGGCGTCTGCGGGCTTCAAACAGGTAGAGACGCATAACGTGCCGTGGACCCGTACAATGGAACAGGCAAATTTCGTGCAAATGGCGAAGTCCTCCACAAAGGTGCAGGCTGCAATCGAAGCAAGTGGCGGAGAGTTCCTAACCCACCTCAGTATGATCTTGCAAAGGCATTGGGGCAGGGCAGGCAGTGTGAATGTAGCCTACACCACAGCGCTGTATTGCGGTAAAGTTTAGCCACACTTTTACATTTAGATATTGGATCGCGGCAGATGTCCTGGATTTCATACACTCCTTTTAAAGATGCAACAGGACGCTTGAAGGCGTCCTATGAGAAGTACAAAAGACCCAACAACACAATCGCCAATATCTTCAGCGTGCATTCTCTGCGCCCGCATACGCTGGAAGGTCATGTAGCGTTTTACCGGTCTGTGATTGGACATTCCGGAAATACGTTGCCTCTGTGGTTTCTGGAGGCCATCGGCGTCTATGTGAGCGTGTTAAACAACTGCGCCTACTGCATTGATCATCACATTCATTTTGGCGGAGTTGCCTATCCGGAGAGTGCAGACCAGTGGGATGACATTGCTCAGTCCTTAAAGGACGTCACGCCCTCCGCTGCCTTTCACGGTAAGCAACTGGCATTCATGGATTACGCTGAGAAACTCACCAGCGCACCATCCTCCATCACTGAAGAAGATATTGCAGCTCTTCGCGAGGCGGGGGCAGACGATGGTGCGATTCTGGAGGTCAATCAGGTGGCAGGTTACTTCGCCTACGCCAATCGCACAGTCCTCGGTCTTGGCGTATCTCTGGCTGGAGAAACCCATGAGGCGAGTTAGAGCCATAGTGGCCAGATAGGCTTGCTCTAAAACCCTATGAGCCGCTCCAGCCGAGCATCAGATCTTTTCTGCCAGAAGTATAATGCCAGCACCCTCCTCAAAGAATGCATCTCTCATCAGGTCATTCTTCAAATCGTGACTTAAAAGATCAAAGCTTATGCCCGGAACAATTATTTTGAGATGAAAGCCAGCTTCGCGTATGTATTTTGCCAAGCCATATCCCGAGAAGGATATAGTGTGTGGTTCATACAAAATATTGTCGCGATTTCCTTGCCTGAGGCGATGAATTTGGTCAGCTCCATCCGGCACTTCAACAAGGAGCTTTCCACCAGGCTTCAAAGCTTTGTGTACCTTACCGAAAAACGCGGGTAACTCACCGATATAAAGATGTTCAATTATATGGCTTGCAATAACGTGATCAATAGCCTCGTTGAGCTGTTCCAACTTAACCAGATTAACGCCAAGCTCTTTTCCCAAAATCTTCTGGGAGTAGGGATCAGGCTCGTCTGCAAACTTCTGCAACGACTTGGATTCTCTTAAAGTGACGCCCACCCCACAGCCGATATCTAAGATCGAGTGTGCCTTGTCATGTTCAAGTAAATCGAGATGTTTCTTGGCCCGCTGCCTCATACGCTCAAAGGTAGGTGATTGATAAAACGGATTAGACGCATGATAAAACTCTCCACTGTAGGTGCGAAAAGGTTGGACGTTCTCTTGGTATTCCTCCGCGTAATATGCGTCGAGATCAAAATCGATAAATGGCACGAAAGTCATGCCGCAAGAGGTACATCGCACATGCAAAAGGCGGGCAAATTTCTCGCTTTTGACAAAGGGATACGAAGCGACTTCTAATGCCGACCCTGAGATTGATTTACAGCATGTCCAGTGCTGGCTAAGGTCATCCACTAGTTGGAATTCAGGGGCATTTCTTCGGACCCGAACCATAAAGCCTGCATATTTATCGTAATTATCTCTAACTCGTTTGAATTTATTGATGTCTTTTCGGATGTTCTTTAGATGGCCAATTGATCTATTCAGCAAATCTGACATATCTCACCTGCATAAAATTTTGCTTTATTATTCTTATTACCGCAGATGACGAAACCCTTGAATAAATGCCCTTGACCCAGAGGGGGATTACTATGTCGAGCCTAGCTCTATGCGTAAACGATCACTAAATCACGTAGCCTCAATGCATTTGCAGGCAGCCTTGCAAGAGTTAAGCGTGAAAAAGTACAACTATAAATTGACATGAGATACTAGTTGATACATACATGTATCATGTCAATACCACTCCAAAACACCACCAAAGATAAATTGCTTGAGGCTGCTGTGCGGGTGCTCAACGTCCACCCCGGAGCCTCCCTAGCTGATGTTGCCCTGCGAGCCGGTGTAAAGCGGGTCACGCTGCACCGAGTTATCGGCACGCGGGAAGATTTGCTGCGAGAACTGGCCCTGCGCTCGCTGGCGCAGACGGACGCCGCATGTCAACACGCGGTCATCGGCAAAGCTAAGTCCATCGACCAGCTGAAAGCCATTGTCGCCGCTCTTGTCCCTCATGCGGAGAATTGCCACTTCCTCTGGAAAAATCCAGATATCTGTGATGATCCGGAAATCGCGCGTGATGTAAAACACCATGAGAAGGTGCTGCTTACGCTCATAGAGCGCGTCATAACTGAGGGGCACATCCAACCATCGCTTTCGCCTAAGTGGGTTATGGCTTCTCTTGATGCTGTGCTTTACGCTGCTGCAACCACAGCACGGCAAGAGGATATGCCCATGGAAGAGGCCAGTTCCCTCGCTGTGCAAACGTTGTTTGGCGGCATCAAAGCATAACGAATCCAACCTGCATCATAAGCCGAGCAAAAACAGTCAGCCTATCCGCACCTATAAAGGCCACCGCGCAATGGCCTCAGGAGAGTATGAGATGAATGCCCAGTTGAAGCCCAGCCGTCTTGAAGGTCTGGACCTTGCCCGTTTCATTGCCTTTGTCGGAATGGTCATCGTCAACTTTTCCATCGTGATGGGAGCTGAAGGGGCACAAGGTGGCCTCGGCTTTATCTTGCAAGCTCTGGAAGGCCGCGCCGCAGCAACGTTTGTGGTGCTGGCTGGGGTTGGATTGGGTCTGGCTGCACAGCTGGGTGACATCAACCTCACTGCTTGGGTGACTGTGAAGCGCGCTTTGTTTTTGCTGGCGCTCGGCTTGCTTAATATGCTTATCTTTGATGCAGACATCCTGCATTACTACGCGTTCTATTTCCTGTTTGGTGTCATGTTACTCAAGCTGAATACCCGCGCGCTCATCGGGGTAATTCTCGCAATAGTCTTTGCCGCATTGGCACTGGTGTTTTTGCTGGATTATGACGCGGGTTGGAACTGGTCAGACTACACCTATCAGGGCTTTTGGACGCCGCTTGGTTTTGTCCGCAACCTGTTCTTCAACGGCTGGCATCCGGTTATACCGTGGCTGGCGTTTTTGCTGTTTGGAATCGTGCTCAGCCGGTTGTCACTGTCAGAGACCAAAACCCAGCGCAATTTGATGATCGGCGGGTTGATTGGCTTCATCGCCGCAAACCTCATCAGCCTTGGTCTTGAGGCATCCTTGTTCAGAACCCATTTTGAGCTCGCCGTTCTGGCAGGTACAAGCCCGATCCCACCTATGCCCATGTATATGGCGGTGGGAATGTCCGCGGCCTCTTTTGTCATCGGCCTGTGTTTGCTGCTTGCAAAGCCTCTGGCCCGCATAAAGGTGTTGGCAGTGCTCAACCCGGCAGGGCGCCAAACGCTGACGCTCTACATCGCTCATATTCTGCTTGGCATGGGCACGCTGGAGGAGCTCGGCTTGCTGGGCGGCCAGACCTTGCAAACCTCCATGCTCGCGTCGGCTCTGTTCTGCGCCATCACCATAATCTACGCCTATATCTGGAGCCGTTTCTTCAAGCGCGGCCCCATTGAAGCCCTCATGCGCAAAGTTGCCGGATAGCCAGTTGCATGCGATTAATTGAGAGACACAACACTGGTGTTTCTCAGTACGGAAAGGGTGGTTCACCCTAAGTCTCATTTGAGTTCACTTTGCAAGACAAACCAGCGTCTTAACGAACTGCAGCTTTTAAGGACTAAGTGAAGGCAGGCTATTGCCGAGCTAGGCGGTACGGCGAAGCCTGCTCAGGGTCACAGGTGTCATACCCAAAAAGCTCGCAATGCATCCATGTGAGAATTGAGATTCATGGTCGGGATAACGGTCTCTGAACCAAGTCAGTCGTTCTGCACCACGGAGCGCAGCCAGACACCACTCGCGATCCGTTTTGCGTGCAAGCTCCTCGCGGAGCACAGCATTAGCCCAATCCCGAACCTCGTCAGATTTCAGCATTACTGCCACAAGTGCAGCTGCATCTAACTCTGCAATGGTTGCATCCGTCGTGAGTTCCAGTGACACGAGGGACGTCATCTCGCGTGTGCGCGCAACATGCGGTGTGATGATGCACGGACTGCTGTGAAATCCGACGCAGACATTGCGACCGTCGTAGTCGGTGATTTGGCTGATCGCCCTTCCGTCCAAAATCACGAGCTCGCTGCTAACCGGATCCCCCTGACGGGCCAGAATTTTACCTTTAGGAACCCAGCTGACCTTCCAAGCTTTCTCGAATTCGGCGAGCGTTGGTGTCGAGAGAGTAGGATCGATTATGCGAATGAGGCCAGCCAAATCCAAAATGTCATTTCCGTTATCAGATGATAATGCCCCGGATGCCGAAAACTGGGCAACTGTGTGTACACGCAGGAGTATATCATATGTTTTTACAGTTCTCACCCCAAGCACGGCGCGCATTTGTGTTTGGCGTGGCGGGGATTACAATCTACTTGTTCATGGTACTCGGTACTTTGGCCAACTTAGAAGCGCTTTCGGGTCTTAAACCGTTTGATATGCGGCCAGCAGGTTATGGGCCAGAAGATGCTCACGCTCTACTTGCATCCTTAGGAGAGGCGGGCCGTAAGTATTATCTTGAGCGTCAGTTGTTGCTGGACGCGCTCTACCCAGCACTTCTTGCATTGACGCTTTCTAACTTCTTCTATTTGACCGGAAATGGTTTGAATGTCGGCAAGTTGGTCCGGGCGGGTGTCATCATCTCCTGGCTCGCTGCAAGTTTAGACTATGTTGAAAATGCCTGTATTGCAGCCATGCTGAAGCTTTGGCCTGAAATACCCAACGCGCTTGTCAATGTTGCCAGTTTAGCAACCATCTCGAAGTCGATCTCAACTTCTCTTGCAGTGACTGGTCTCGTAGGCCTTATTATTTGGAGGATGTGGTGCAAAAGGAAGATGAGCTTGGCAGCTCAGCCCTTTGACACTGGCGCTGATATCAAACCTTGAACGAAAGCTGCCGTCCGCCGGACGAAATGGAAGCTCTCATCTGGGCTTCAAAGGTGATTTGGTTTCACAAGGCGAACGACTGGGAAGGGCTCAGTGCAGCAAGTAGCAGGACCACGGCTCAACGCAGGCAACGTGCCAAGGTGTTGGATTTTTAATGCCAGCGAAAGTGCGCTCGCCGCCCTTTAAAATGCAAGACCGCACTCTATAACCATTTGATGAGAAGAGATATTTAGAATGTAAGGCTCTAAAGGCAGCGTTCTGCGGATGAGCAGCAGCTTGAAACCCTCACAATATCCACGAGCGAGGGAAGCGGTTACCGCTGATACAGAGCCTCACCGCCGCACAGAGGAGTGCGAGATAGACCGCCTAAACTGGCAATGGGAACTTGTACCAGTCCAAGGCGATGTTGCCGTCAGGTACGGTGGGGAAGGTGGAAATAGGAAGAAGACAGCTCACACTCTGTCGTCTTCCCGCATTTACTGCGGGATCCAGAGCGATACCACCGACCTCAGCATCTTTGGCTCTAGATCCCGGATCTGCGCTCCGCTCGTCCGGGAAGACACTGGTGGCCGGGCCAAAGCGAAGCGACCCACCTCAACGTCATCCCGCACTCGATGCGGGACCCAGTAATCTGAAGTCCTAGAAGTTAGGGGAGATCTGCTTCTGTGATGAGGTTGAACTGTGCAACTCAGGACAATCTTTGATAGTTATTAGGTGAGCTTATGATCGTAGAATTATGGGTTTCGGGATTACCAAGAATGAGTTTAGGAAAATGTTCCGATGAAAAGTGAAAAGCCTACATTTTCGGACTGGATTCATCTGAAAAAAGCGATCGATTTTTCAAAAGCTCCATGGCTTGGGGGGCTTTTGGGAGCAGCCCTATTGTATTCGGCAATAGCGATTTTCTTGATTTGCTTGTTTGGCTTATGGCACCTATTGGCGGCATTTTTGGGGTATGGGCAATATGCATCTGATGCGACCGGTAGCGCGATTAGAAACATTGGCTTGGTGTTAGCCGCCGCATTTAGCGCCCCATTTTTAGTGTGGCGGTCCGTTGTGGCTCAGAAAAATGCCGATACAGCCGTTCAAAGCCAGATAACAGATCGAATAAACAAAGCTGTCGAAGGATTAGGTACGGAAAAGCTTATAAAACAAATAGTTGAACTGCCTCGATACAAAACAAAAGATGGCAAATGGCTACGAGATGAAGACGGAAATCCCATATCAGCAGTGCGCCCCGACGGACAACCTCTAATAGACCGTGAGACTCATGAAAGTAGTGTGCCCAATCTCGAAGTTCGTATTGGTGCGATTTATGCGTTGGAACGAATTGCACAGGATAGCATGCGTGATCACTTGCAAATTATGGAAATCCTCTGCGCATACGTGCGGGAAAACGCTCCAGCTTCTAATTTAGAGCCCACCGAACCACCATTAACGAAGATTATCCCGAAAACTGATATCCAAGTCGTAATAAATGTATTGGGTAGACGGTCGGAAGAGCAGTTAAATACCGAACAAGAAAAGAAGTTTCGCCTCGACTTGAGAAATGCTGATCTCTCAGGAATAGATTTCCGCCATGGCAATTTTAACGCTGCATTGCTTATTAATTGTAGGTTTGAAGCGGCTTTATTTGGTAACGCTAGTTTGGAAGGAACTCTTTTTTATGGTGCACTTCTAAATTTCGCAGAATTTGCGGATGCGGATCTAAAAGGTACGCGGTTTGATTTTGCGAGTATTAACCGCCCCAAACCGCAAGTTGGCTCGTTAGCGGTAAAATATATCGGCGCAGAGTCTATATCATTGGGAAATATATATGGAATTTCTTTGGTTGCTGCGGATATTTCGGCTGTCCATTATCTGGGATCTGTTCCAGCAACCAATTTGACCTTCGGATCATCAGATACGCAACTAAGTTCTGAACTTGCATTCGAAAGAGACGAGAGTTACCTCGCATTGCAGAAAATTGAAGGGTTGCGAAGTGAGAGGGAATTTGAAAAGGCAGCAGCAATGGAAGCTGATTTATATAGCAAGTCACCATTTACAACTTGGGTTCCATTTGATGGTAATGATCTTGATATAGGCTCTGCGTTCAGCGAATTTCAAAAAAGACTTGGCTTAGTAGGTTGGCCTCATCAAGGATAGGTGCACAGTCTGCATGTGTTGAATAGAACTGTATTCCTATTACTTTGTTTGTCGCTGATGCTTTTCACTCATGTTTCTCTCCCCCAAACCACAACACTTGCAATCATGTGGGTTTTTGTGTATTGCACCCCCAACGCAAATTTTGTTGGGGCTTTGCCTCGACTGGACTTGCCCCCCTGCTGTTTCTGAAAATACGGAAATCAGCCACGCTCGAGCGGGATATTGCACGGGCACGCACCGTGGTCCGAAGCGCTTGAGAGGCATGCGTCTCACAATTTTCAACGGACTTCAAACAAACGAAGCTGAGCTGCTGTTGGCCCAAAAACGCCACAGCGTACATTCATAGCTTCTATAATTTAGGTCACTGTACAAGAGATACTCTTGCGCAGGCGGCTAAAGCGCGCTCCGGTTGGTTTGCACAGTCAAACCACAAGAACGCGCGTAAAAACGAGAAGTTAGAGAATGTCAGGCGAATGCAGAATTCCGCAACATGCTCTTACATGTCTTGAGAAAGAATAACATTTGAAAACCTTTGCAGACGCAGGTCTTGCTGAACCAATCCTTCGTGCCGTTACAGCACAGGGCTATGAAACCCCTACTCCAATTCAAAGCGAAGTCATTCCGGTAATGTCTGCGGGCGAGGACGTCCTGGGCATCGCGCAAACCGGTACGGGTAAAACTGCTGCCTTCGTTCTTCCGCTGCTCACACGACTGGCCCAAGACCGCAAAAAACCAGCGCCGCATACATGCCGTGCGCTTATTTTGGCACCAACCCGCGAGCTGGCCTCCCAGATTGCGGAAAGCGTGCGCGTTTATGGCCAGTTCATCGGTCCATCCTATGCTGTTATTTTTGGTGGCGTAAAGCCGGGCCCACAGCTCCGTGCGCTCTCCCGTGGGTTGGATATTGTTATCGCAACACCGGGCCGCCTTGAAGATCACATGGGCACCCGTGGCATCCGGTTGGATGCAACAACAACCATCGTTCTGGATGAAGCAGATCAGATGCTTGACCTTGGTTTTGCTCCGGCGATCCGCCGTATTTTGAGCAAGCTGCCAAAGACACGCCAAACTGTTCTGCTCTCCGCAACCATGCCAACGCAAATTCGCAAGCTGGCCAAAGAGTTCCTGAACAATCCAAAGGAAATCTCTGTTGCGCCGGTTTCTCGTCCAATCGAGAAGATCGAGCAGTCTGTCCGTTTGCTCAATGCCAGCGGAAAACGAGCCGCTCTGCAGGAAATCCTGTCTCAGGATGATGTGGAACGCGCAATCGTGTTCACCCGCACCAAACGCGGTGCAGACCGTGTAAGTGGCAATTTGGAAAAAGCGGGCCTCTCAGCTGCTGCTATCCATGGCAACAAGAGCCAGCGTCAGCGCGAAAAATCTCTGAGTGGTTTTAAAACCGGTGCAGTGAAGATCCTCGTGGCAACTGATATTGCAGCTCGCGGTATTGATATTGATGGCGTCAGCCATGTAATCAACTTCGAACTGCCAAACGTGCCAGAAGCTTATGTTCACCGTATTGGCCGTACAGCCCGTGCAGGCAAAAGCGGCATCGCGATTTCCTTGTGTGATCAGACAGAACAGCCATACCTGCGCGACATCGAGCGCTTGATTGGCCGTAAACTGGCAACGGGTGATAGTGACTGGGCTCCAGGGACACCGGAAGCTGAATATGATCCGGCAACCGAACCGCATCGTATGACGCGCAACAAGGGCCAGCAGAACAATCGCCGCCGTACTGGTGGCGGCGGTCAAGGCCGCGTAGCAGCAGCCAATGGCGGGCGTTCAGGCGCAGCAAATGGTGGCCGTCCAAGAGCGGCCAACGGCGAGGCAGCAGGCGAGGGCGCACCACGCGGTGCTCAGCCAAATCGCGGTCCAGCTAAAACTGCTGTAGGTGGTAAACCAGCAGCAGGTGGCGGTCGCGGTCGCGGCGGTAAGCCAACCGGTAACCCAGGCGCGAATGCAGGCAGCAGAAATGGCGCCGGTAACGGTGGTCGTGGTGGAGCAGCAGCAGCTCCAGCGGCAAACCGTCAACGCCGGTCCAACCGTTCAGCACCAGCTGCGCAGCGTTAAAGCGCATTCCCGAAAAGTGGATACGGTTTTCGGATAAGAATACGCGTGAAAGCAAAGAGATAAATCAGTTTAGGTAATCCGAAGGATGGCAAACTGCTTTATCTTTAGAATATAGAGACGAAATTTTAGAACACCGGGGCCGGTAAAGCGCTCCGGTGTTCTGCTATCTGCAGGTAGCTCATCTGTTCTAAACAGCGCTGTCTTCCGCCCGTGTGCCAAAGTTGGCGGGGGAGACGATTTCAATCAACTCAAAATCCTCGGAATGTTCAATCTCCCTGTGGCGAATGCCAGCTGGCTGCACAACGCAATCTCCCGGCTTTACGGTGTGGATGCCGTGGCCTTCATACTCAAACCGGGCCCAGCCTTTCAGCACATAATAAAACTGGAAGGAGCACTCATGCATATGCCATTGCCCTGTCGCGTTGTGCCCCTCTCGCGCCCGGATTACATGGGCAACAACATCTCCATTGGTTGCCTTTGCCACACCAAGATCGCGATACTCAAAATAGGGTCGCAGGCCCCGAGCCTCAAACTTCGCGCTCTCACCCTCGCTGTGGCTGAATGATTGTTCCTGTTCCATAATGGTTACCCCTCCCACCTAAAAGGGCCAGTAGGGAATGCTTTACTTGCGGCGTCAACCGCACAATGGTCGAGCTGGGTGAGATCAAAGATAGAGATAACTGGCGGTCGTGAAGTAAACCAGCACCCCAAGCACATCGTTGCTGGTGGTGATGAAAACACCTGTCGCCGCTGCCGGGTCAATGCCAATGCGATCCAGAATGACAGGCACGGACGCCCCAACCATGGCTGCAACAGTGGTCACGATGACAAGCGAGAGAGCCGCGGTGAGCGCCAACCACACCGGATCATGGATGTCGAAGATAATCGCCCCAAGAGTGATCAGAAACGTCAAAACACACCCTGCAATCAAGCCGTTGGAAAGGGCCCCGCAAAACTCCTTCCAAAGCCGGAACAGCGTGCTGCCTGTCCAGATAGATCCCGTGGCAATGCCTTGAACCGCCACAGCAGAGGCCTGCAAGCCGGAGTTTCCCGCCATGGACATGATCACCGGAATAAACGCGGCTAAAATAGCGGCTTTCTCCAGCTCCTCTTCAAAAGAGCCAACCACCACGGCAGCCACTGCGGAACCAATCAAGCCCGTCATCAACCAGGGCAATCTCCCTTTGATGATCCGACGGACAGAATCTGATGGCCGCGCTTCCGGCGAAACCCCGCCCATCAACATCAAATCTTCTGATAGCTCCTCACGCGCAATCTGGTTCATTTGCTCCGTGGTGATCCGGCCAATCAACCGGCCTGTACTGTCGATCACGGGCATCGTGGAAACCTGCCGCTTTGCCGCCTTGCGCAGCACATCTTCCTGATCCATCTCCGCAGACACCGCCAGCACATTGGCGTCCATAACATCGCCAATGCGCGTAGACGGCTCTAGCGTCAGTAGGCGGGTCACATCCAACCGTCCCACCAGCTTGTAGCTTTCATCCACCACAAACACAGTTCGAAACCGCCCAACAAGGTTATACTGACCTTTGATCGCTGCAATCGCCCGCTCAGCGGTATAATCCTCCTGAAATGCCACAAATTTCCGGCTCATCAGGCGGCCAGCGGTGTCTTCCTCATGCTCAATACGCGCTTCAATCTCCGCTCTGGCATCCAATCGCGGAATAACGCGGTCCAGCAAACTCTGCGGAAACTCCTCCAACGTATCCGCAAGGTCGCTTTCCGTCATCGTGTTCAGGATGTCGACAAGACGGGTGATGGTCTCGACGCGCAGCAGGGCAGCCCGAAAATCGGGGTAAAGCTCAGCAAGGATTTTGGCGGAAGGACGGATAGGCAACATGCTAAACAATTGCCGCGCATTTGAAAGGGGAAGGGCAGTCAGCAACTGCAATAGATCAGTCGGCGGCCATTTGCGAAGCTGTTTGATAAGCGCAGTTGCCTTTTGCGCATGAAGCAGGGTCAGAACTTCATCCAGAACCAGCTTATTATGCTCGTTTGCGGCAAGGCCAGCTTTGCTGCTCCAATGGAGTGGCGCCTTATTCTTTGCCATGCTCCGCTCTCTCAATCAGATAACCAGTTAAATGGGTGGTACACACGTGTGGACCATGCCCGAGTGAGGTAAATCTCTGCCTAATAAGATTGGGAGGAAGCCGACGTTTGGTTCGGATACCTAAATTTTAAAATGAATGCAGATAGCTTCGCGTCGGAATCGTTTATCCAAACTGGGCTATGAGAAAGATGTAACAAACCAGACTTGATAGGTCGGATTGATTGGCTTGATGCGCAAAAAGGTCAGGCTTTTGAAAATAATCCGAGAAAGACGAGCCATGCCAATCTGGATCTATCCATATTATCAATTTCTCCGCGTCATGGCGGCAACCTTCCTTACGCTCCTTGCAATCAGTCTTGTCGCAACGACCTCCCAAGCGCAGGAGAGCTATGCGCAGGTTCAGCCCAATGAAGAGCTGACTGGGGCGGGATCCATGTACCCCGAAATACTCTTCACCGAGACCCTGCGGCTTTTCAGTAACGCCAATCCCAATATTGTTGTCATATATGATCCCATTGGCAGTGGCGCGGGGGTGCTCGCCCTCCAAAACGGCACAGTGGATTTTGCAGTCTCAAGCGCACCGCTGGAGGCCGTTCTCCCTCAAGAAGATAACAGTGAAGCTGGCAATGAACCAACCCAGAAAACCGGCAAGCTCCTGGAAATCCCGATCACAGCCGGAATGCTGGGTATCCTCTATAATATTGAGGGTGTTGGGCATCTGAAGCTGAGTCGCAATGCTCTGGCAGGTATCTTTGATGGTTCCATCCAATACTGGAACCATCGAGAAATAAGAATGGTCAACCCGGACCTCCACCTCCCGAAACTTAAAATAACAGTTGTCGGACGCAGTGATGCCAGCGGCGCAAACTTTGCCCTCTCCAGCCACCTAACGTCCGTGGAAAACACATGGTCAGAAATGACTGCTTCCATATGGCCTCCCAAAAACTTCCCCAAAGACACCATATACGTTCCCAGTTCTTCTCAAGTCGCGGCAAAACTGGCGGATGTAAACGGGTCTATCGGCTATGCGCCATCAGCATTTGGCAGCACGCTTGGGATTCCAATGGCATTGCTTGAAAACCAGAAAGGTAATTATGTCGCCCCGTCTCTCAATGCTGGTGAGGCCGCGATCGAGGCAATCAGCACAAGTGGAGACCCGTTGGCTGTTGAGCAGATCCTAGATCCGGAATCTCCCTTCGCTTACCCCATCGTCTTGTTTTTCTGGTTGGTAACGGCAGATGTTTATTCCGACGCTGATACAGGAAAGGACGTTCGTTCTTTCGCAGAGTTCGTGCTCAGTGGTCAGGCGCGTGGTGCATCTATCTCTTCCGGTTATATTCCGCTTCCGTCCAACATGCGCACAGCCGCGAAGAAGCTGTCAGCGACAATCCACTAAAATCAAACTACAAAAAAAACGGCAGAACTGATTCTGCCGCCTTCTTAATGTCTAGTGTGTCGTGGCTGCTATCAGCGTGGCTCGCTCATCAAGCCTTTAACAATCGAGAAACACGCAACCAGCAGAATCATTGCAAACGGGAACCCGGTTGAAACGGTCATTGCTTGCAAGCTGGTAAGTCCGCCACCAAGCAGCAATGCAATGGCGACTAGACCGACCAGAGCCGCCCAGAAAATGCGCTGCTGTACCGGCGCATTCACCTTGCCGCCTGCCGTAATCGTATCAATCACCAAAGAGCCGGAGTCAGAAGACGTCACGAAGAAGGTGATGATCAGGATAACACCAAGAACGGAAGTTATTTCAGACAGCGGCAAGTTGCTCAGCAACTCAAAGAGTTGGATTTCAGTCGCTGCGCTAGCGATTTTACCCAGTGTACTTGTGGATTCAAGGCTAATTGCTGTGCCGCCAAAAGCAGTCATCCAGAGTGTCGTGACAACGCTTGGGATGAGCAATACACAAATCATGAATTCACGAACAGACCGGCCACGGCTGATGCGGGCAATGAACATGCCAACAAAAGGTGCCCAAGAGAACCACCAGGCCCAGTAGAAGGTTGTCCAGCCCTGACGGAAGTTATCGTCTGTCCGACCAATTGGGTTGGAAAGAGCTGGCAAATACTCAAGGTATGCTTCCAGGTTCCAGAATAGGTTTTTCAAGATCGTTAGAGTTGGACCTGCCAGCACAACGAAACCCAGTAGCAGAGCTGCTGTAATCACGTTGAATGTGGACAGATGTTTGATGCCTTTATCCAGACCAAGAACAACGGAACACAATGCAATTGCTGAGATTGCAATGATCAGCACAACCTTGGTTGTTGTGGTTGCTTCAATGCCAAATAAGTGCTGCAAACCAGCGTTTGCTTGCTCTGCGCCAATACCCAATGATGTAGCCAGACCAAACAAGGTCGCAAATACCGCAAGGATATCGATGACGTGACCCGGCCAACCCCAAATGCGTTCACCTAGAATTGGGTAGAAGATGGAGCGGATGGTGAGCGGTAGGCCTTTGTTATAGGTAAACAGTGCCAAGCCAAGCGCAAGTACAGCGTAGGTTGCCCAAGGGTGTAAGGCCCAGTGGAAGATGGTGGAGGCCATTGCAAGGCGTTCAGCTTCCGCACCGCTCAGGGCTGCACCGCCCAGTGGGGCCCAACTGCTACCAGAAGTGATGGAAGAAAAGTGACCGAGAGGCTCTGCTACGCCATAAAAGACAAGACCGATACCCATGCCAGCAGCAAATAGCATGGAGAACCATTCGCTGTATTTATAGTCTGGTTTTGCATCTCTGCCGCCGATGCGTACTTTGCCCAATGGTGAAACAATCAGGAAGAGGCAAAGCAACACGAAGATATTGCCGGCAGCTAGGAAAAACCAGTCGAAGCTAGATGTGAGCCATACGCGTAAATCGTTGAAAATCGGCCCGACTTCATCTTTGTAGAGCAGAGTAACAGCAACAAAAATTGCAATCGCGATACTGGAGACGGTGAAAACGACATTGTGAACGTCGAACGCAACACCAGCGATCTTTGGAGTTATATTGTCCTGTCCAAGTTCGTAATCTGTATCAATAATGTTGGTCGGCCCTTCTGGGGCCCGAATGAGGTCTGCGCAGGTTTGGTCAGTCATACTGGTCCTGTTTGTTTGCAGAACACCCACGGATGCAGCGATACCGCGCACACGACGTAGGTTAGGTAGCTCAACCAAGAGCCATGATCCGCTTATTTACCATCTGCCGCGAAGAGCTTGCATGATCACTGCCAAAACGAAAAGTTCCACACCGGTTTGGCAGGAGTTGGCAACGCGGTCGCCCCCAAGGTGGGGGCGCAGATAGGTTGAGGCGTCAAACAGCGAGAGTGATCAGGCGCTTAAAGAAGGCCGACGCTGATATGAAGTGAAAGTTGACGCCACTTAATGTGGGGCGAACCTACAAATATGGATGAGGTGCACACAAGCGTATAAGTGCGTATGCGTGGTGCAGATGTGCGCAAATTGGTTAAAAACGACCCAATTCTATCTCTTATGGGTGATATATAGGTAAAATGTGCAATCAAACATTCACAGTTGTGAATTATTAATATACTAAACTACTAATAGTAATTTAGATATTTCGATTTTTTGCAACACTGCGCAATCTTTTTAGGCCAATTATTTCGGCTCCGGGGCATTTAAATGAAGATTATTTGTCTGCTGACAGCAGCAACGGTTCTTTCTATTGGGTCAGCGTCTGCCGGTGAAGTCCTTATAGGTCTTGGCTATGACGATGCGGTGCGAGGCCGATCTGCTTCTATCGCGGCCGAAATCGAAGTTCGCTCTGAACCTGTTTGGACCTATGGCTCTTTTGGGGTTCGTGGTGGTGCAGCTGTAGAAGTAGACGCCGATGCAGATTTCTGGGCTGGTGCTGGTATCATCGCAACATACGATCTGACGCAGGACCTCCGCTTAGAAGGTAGCTTCATGCCAGGTTATTATGCAGCCTCTGATGATGGCACAAACTTGGGCCACAAACTTGAGTTCCGCAGCCAGGCCGCAATCTCCTATCAAATTATGGAGGGCAAGCGTGTGGGTTTGGCATTTGAACACAAGTCCAACGCCAACATCGGCACGAAAAACCCCGGCATTGAAACCGCGTTTGTAACGCTGTCCTCGACATTCTAGGCAGAGCGCCTTTGTATATCTCCGGGACAATTGCCATTTACGGCTTGAGCTTTCAAAGACTCGTTTGAGCGAGGATGTGTGCCCCGCTCAAATAAATTGGTGCTGTCACCTCACATTATGACAAGGACCAGTTGGCAACGATGTTTTCTGCGTTGGTCAAAATCTCTTCATCATACGCAGTGTCAATGAAGCCGGTGTTCTCCTTGACTTGCCATTCCTGATAGGCACCTGCGATGATCGGCCCGACTGCGTCTTGCGCGAGCAGCCATCCCATAGCCAGATGAGCCAGAGGCATTCCAACTCTCGCAGCAAAATCCTTCAATTCGTTCGCGCAGCCCAGATACTGCTCCAGCAAAGGTGAGTTCAGTTTAGGGTTGTTCGCTCGGTCGTCGTTCTTGTCAAAATTGCCTTCAGTTTTGAAGGAACCTGTCAAAAGGCCCTGCATAAGCGGGCTGTAGGGCAGGTACTTGATATCGTTCTCTTCGCAGAGCGGAATGATCTCGTCCTTACTCCGGTAGCTTAGCGGAATATTATGATAATGCGTGGCATTCGGCTCCAGAAGATTATAGAGGCCCTGATAAGTGGCCAGCTCACAATGCCTCATCAGGTCTTTGGTCATCTCCAAAGAGAAGTTTGAAACTCCCAGATGACGGACTTTGCCACTTGCCACGACAGCAAGCAAACCCTCAGCCGTTTCTTCAATTGAAGTGTCGGGATCGGGCCAATGGCACTGCAATATGTCAATGTAATCTGTTTTTAGGCGAAGCAGGGATTGATCCACCTCCTCAACAATTGAGGCTTTGGTGAGGTTGTTTTTGACGTGCCGTTGTGGGTTGTTCCATACAAGACCACATTTACTGGCGATAAAAACTGTCTCTCGCTCAAATGGCTCTAATGCTTTCCCCAGCAGCGTTTCAGCATGTCCCATGCCGTATACCGGGGCGACATCAAAAAAGTTGATGCCCACATCTACTGCCGTTCGCATGGTTCGGATGGAAGTCGCATCCTCTGTATCGTTCCAGGTGCCACCCACTGCCCAGCAACCAAAACCGAGAGCAGAGACGTCCATATCTTTCAAACGCTTGAAAATCATTGTTATATCCATGACTTGGTAACTCTTGAAAAAGAGGAGCACACGAATCTATGAAAAACAATGTGTTATAAAGGCATTTCCGATGTGCGAAGCTCGACTGAACTTATGTTGGAGCAATGGGATCGCGCCTTTATAGTGCTAATTGTTGGAGAAGACCGTTGGTAATCGTGGGTGTCTTTGATAGATGATTCCATCATCCTGCATATTACAAAGTATGTGTGCTGATCTGTGGTCCAGTTTGGTTGCTGCACCAAAGCCGAAGTCACTTGCCTTCGCCCCGAAAGATTGAGAGGTCTGGACCGTTGGAGGATTAGTTAAAGAGTGAGGGGCATAGATTAGGAGAGAGGGAGGATAACTTTTGTCCACGATGTGCTTTCATTTGGTTCCTCAGCTCATATGCCTAGAGCTACGTCCTCTAATCATAGCCACACGAAAGCCGTCGGATTTACGGAGTTTTCCGCCTAAGAACGCAGCAATCCTACATTCCACGCAAACCAACGCAAGTTAGAACGCAAACATAGCAATTGCCGAATGATGGTAATTGCTAAACCTTCGGTCTCGGTTTTCTGGGTCCTTTACTTTGGAGGTCCTCTTCTGGAAAGGGGAGCTTGTGCATTCAACTCGGAAGACCTTCGGAACTCCAGACGGAGAATAGGTGGGCATAAAAGCTCGCTCTTTCAGGATCCGTTGTGCATCGATCCTTTAGATACGGCCCAGTTGAATATCAACGCGGTGAAGCCCAGCCGGCGACTTGGTAAAGTTTTCTCTGTTTTCAATCCTATAGTGAGCACTGTTTATAGACGCGGTTCTCCAAGCTAGAAACTAAGCCGTATAAGAGTTCACCAACACAGCATTCACAGCGTTGAGACCAACGTGAGTAGGTTCATCCAGCGTCCTGTTTCAATAACGACAAAATCCACGGCCATTATGACCTGCGGGTTTTGTATTCGGCACACCTTTAAAAAATCTGGTGACAGCAGTCTCTGATGGAAGTGATTGGGTTCGGCGCCTCTAATAAGGCGCCTCCACTTGAAATTGCCGGTATGACATGAACGAATCTCCGCCAATTCAATCACGCTTCAGAGTGCGTGGTGTAGGGGGAACCTAATAAGAGGACTTAGGAAGAGCCAGTTATCGACCTTTTTCTGCACTCCTGAGCCATCTCCTGATATTAGTTTACCAGCGCTTTTGGGCAATCCTCAAAGCTGACTTAAAGGCATCTTGCTGAGGAGATTCCATATGTCCATAAACAGTGGGGATATGGGATTGGCTTG